>NZ_JAIOKW010000090.1:0-409 GCF_020093335.1 Pseudomonas fluorescens group sp.
CTTTGGTACTGACGAATACGCCAACGATGCGACTAGTGCCCAAGGCTGGTACTACCTCAAGTGGTATCAACTCTATGGCAAATTTGCCGAATATGCCAACACCCTCGCAGCTATGGCCAAAGAAAGAGGGCTTCAACCAATGGCCTTCAACGATGGCTTCTACTATGAAGACAAGGACGATGTTCAGTTTGACAAAGATGTCTTGATTTCTTACTGGTCTAAAGGCTGGTGGGGATATAACCTCGCATCACCTCAATACCTAGCAAGCAAAGGCTATAAATTCTTGAATACCAACGGTGACTGGTACTACATTCTTGGTCAAAAACCAGAAGATGGTGGTGGTTTCCTCAAGAAAGCTATTGAGAATACTGGAAAAACACCATTCAATCAACTAGCTTCTACCAAATAT
>NZ_JAIOKW010000091.1:0-396 GCF_020093335.1 Pseudomonas fluorescens group sp.
GAGCAGCCCGGCGGCAGAAATCGCCGAGCGCTATCGGGATCGCTGGCGGATCGAGCTGTTTTTCAAATGGATCAAGCAACACCTGAAGGTCAGGCGCTTCCTGGGCCGTAGCGAGAATGCCGTGCGCCTCCAGATTCTCTGTGCGCTGATCAGCTACTTGCTGCTGAACCTTTACCAACGCAGGACGGGAACGCGGCAGAGCCTGTGGATGCTGATGGTGGAGGTACAGGCGACGCTATTTCAGCGTCCTGGCCTGGAGGCCGAACGTTACCGACGACGGCAGGAGCGAATACGCGAGATCAACCTGCGTCAGGGGCAGCTGTTAATAGCATGAGGCGTGCCGGACAGTAGTGCGCGAACGCGGGAGCCCAGAGACTTTGGGGTGACTCCTTTCCC
>NZ_JAIOKW010000092.1:0-395 GCF_020093335.1 Pseudomonas fluorescens group sp.
CCGATGCCCCGATGGCGCTGAATCAGTCACCTGATGAATCGACTGACACACCGCTATCGGGGGCAAGCCCCCTCCCACATTTGCATCGCGGTCTAACCGTTAGATGCCGCTCGGCTGTCAGGCCGCCGGCGGGAGCAAGCTCCCTCGCCACAGGTTCAGCGCCATACCCAGAGTGGTGTAGATACCGATGCCTCGATGGCGCTGAATCAGTCACCTGATGAATCGACTGACACACTGCTATCGGGGGCAAGCCCCCTCCCACATTTGGATCGCGGTCTAACCGTTAGATGCCGCTCGGCTGTCAGGCCGCCAGCGGGAGCAAGCTCCCTCGCCACAGGTTCAGCGCCATACCCAGAGTGGTGTAGATACCGATGCCCCGATGGCGCTGAATCAGT
>NZ_JAIOKW010000093.1:0-381 GCF_020093335.1 Pseudomonas fluorescens group sp.
GCGTTTGTAACAGCGTATGCCAGTATTCATCACGTGCTTTTTGCTGTGCAGGCAGCTTTTTGTCTCCGATGATGGGATAACCAGGGCGCGCAGGGGGGGCTTTTAACGCCAGCAGTTCTGCCAGTGCGGCGAGCGTCGCATGGGGGAAGTTTTTACTGTATTTAGCCACACGTTGCAGGCTGGGTTTGTTTTTATCAGCCACCAGTAGCAAGGTGCGGATGACTTGCGGATGGTTAATTTGTACCAGCAGACTGCCGCAATCTTCTTTATGTGCATACATCGCGAGGCGCGGAACGGCTGCCAGTCCTTGTTCGCGCAAAAGGGCAGCGCAGGCCGCGTAGCCGAAGTGGTTTTCATGCGACATGTAGCTGGCTTCTCGAT
>NZ_JAIOKW010000094.1:0-363 GCF_020093335.1 Pseudomonas fluorescens group sp.
GAAACGAAAAAACCCGCTTTCGCGGGTTTGATCTGAATTTGGTGCCCAGGAGAAGACTCGAACTTCCACGACCTTGCGATCACCAGCACCTGAAGCTGGCGTGTCTACCAATTTCACCACCTGGGCATTATCAACGCTTGCGCTGTTGATGGAGCGAACTATACGGAGGGCTTTTTGATCTGTAAACCCCTGATTCAAAAAAATAAATCAAGTTTTCTGTTGAAAATCAAAGGCCTGAAACGAAAAAACCCGCTTTCGCGGGTTTGATCTGAATTTGGTGCCCAGGAGAAGACTCGAACTTCCACGACCTTGCGATCACCAGCACCTGAAGCTGGCGTGTCTACCAATTTCACCACCTGGGCA
>NZ_JAIOKW010000095.1:0-264 GCF_020093335.1 Pseudomonas fluorescens group sp.
CTCCCACAGGGGATTAGCGATATCCATGAGATTTACAGCCGGGCTGTTTTCTCCCTGCCAACAGCGATCCAGTGTGGGAGGGGGCTTGCCCCCGATGACGGTGGTTCAGTCAACATATCTGCCAACAATGCCGCCGTCTTCGAAGCCTCGCTGAAGCTCGACATCTCCCACAGGGGATTAGCGATATCCATGAGATTTACAGCCGGGCTGTTTTCTCCCTGCCAACAGCGATCCAGTGTGGGAGGGGGCTTGCCCCCGATGACG
>NZ_JAIOKW010000096.1:0-227 GCF_020093335.1 Pseudomonas fluorescens group sp.
GGCGGCCTGACAGCCGAGCGGCATCTAACGGTTAGACCGCGATGCAAATGTGGGAGGGGGCTTGCCCCCGATAGCGGTGTGTCAGTCGATTCATCAGGTGACTGATTCAGCGCCATCGGGGCATCGGTATCTACACCACTCTGGGTATGGCGCTGAACCTGTGGCGAGGGAGCTTGCTCCCGCTGGCGGCCTGACAGCCGAGCGGCATCTAACGGTTAGACCGCGAT
>NZ_JAIOKW010000097.1:0-224 GCF_020093335.1 Pseudomonas fluorescens group sp.
CTGACACACCGCTATCGGGGGCAAGCCCCCTCCCACATTTGGATCGCGGCCTAACAGTTAGATGGTGGTCGGCTGTCAGGCAGCCGGCGGGAGCAAGCTCCCTCGCCACAGGTCCCGCGCTATAGCCAGAATTGTGTAGATACCGATGCCCGATGGCGCTGAATCAGTCACCTGATGAATCGACTGACACACCGCTATCGGGGGCAAGCCCCCTCCCACATTTG
>NZ_JAIOKW010000009.1:0-196216 GCF_020093335.1 Pseudomonas fluorescens group sp.
GATGGCGGTGGATCAGTGACTGATGAAGTGACTGAAACACCGCCATCGGGGCAAGCCCCCTCCCACATTTTTACCTGTGTTGTGTCAGATCAGGCCAGGGCAGTCTCAGCCGGCGACACGATACTGGTCTTGCCCCCACGCGACTTACCGGAGCTCAGGTACTCGGCAATCGACTCCTGCGTCACCTCACCCAGGAACACCCGCTCCGCATCCATCACCGGCAACCACGAACGGTTGAACTCATACATGCGCGACAACAGGATGCGCAAATGCTCGTCATACGCCGCGGTGGCGTTGAACTCACGCAGATACTGGCCGCAGGTACCGGTCTGACGGTGCAGGTCGCGGCGGCGCACATACCCCAGCGCTTTGTTCTCGGCGCAGGTGACCACCACGTAGCGACGGTCCAGTTCGTCCATTTGCTCCAGGGCCTCGGCCACCGGCGTTTCCGGGCTCACCGACGGCGCGTTGTCCGCGGCATCTTCGGCCTTCACCAGCAGCAAGCGCTTGAGGGTGCTGTCCTGGCCCACGAAGTTGCTGACGAATTCGTCGGCCGGGTGCGCCAGCAGCGTGTCCGGGTGATCGATCTGCAGCAGCTTGCCGGCGCGGAAGATGGCGATCTTGTCACCGAGCTTGATGGCTTCGTCGATGTCGTGGCTGACCATGATCACGGTCTTGTTCAGCGCGCGCTGCATCTCGAAGAATTCGTTCTGGATCATCTCGCGGTTGATCGGGTCGACCGCGCCGAACGGCTCATCCATCAGCAGCAACGGCGCATCGGCCGCCAGTGCGCGGATCACGCCGATGCGCTGTTGCTGGCCACCGGACAGCTCACGCGGGTAGCGATGCAGGTACTGCTTGGGTTCCAGCTTGATCATGCTCATCAACTCGCGGGCGCGGTCGTGGCATTTTTGTTTGTCCCAACCCAACAGCTTGGGCACGACCACGATGTTTTCCTCGATGGTCATGTTCGGAAACAGGCCGATCTGCTGGATCACATAGCCGATGTTGCGACGCAGGGTCACTTCGTCGAGGTCGGTGGTGTCTTCGCCGTTGATCAGAATCTTGCCCGAAGTGGGCTTGATCAGGCGGTTGATCATTTTCAGCGTGGTGCTCTTGCCGCAACCCGATGGGCCGAGGAATACGCAAATTTCGCCTTCGTTGACGGTCAGGCTTACGTCGTTGACGGCGGAAACCGTCTTGCCGTTGCTTTGAAAAGTCTTGGTCAGGTTTTGAAGTTCGATCATTTGAGCAGTCCTTTTGGAGTCAGCGAGCGTTGCAGCCATTGCAGAAGCAGGTCGGCGAAGATGGCCAGGAGACTGACCAGCACGGCGCCGACGATCAGCATCGACATGTCGCTGCGGCTGATGGAAGCCAGAATAAGTACACCCAGGCCACCGGCGCCGATGGTGGCGGCGATGGTCATCACACCAATGTTCATCACCACGGCGGTGCGCACACCGGCGAGGATCACCGGCACGGCGATGGGCAGCTCGACCATGCGCAGGCGCTGGCCGAAGGTCATGCCGATGCCTTTGGCGGCTTCACGGATACCGGGTTCCACGCCGGTGAGGGCGAGGTAGGTGTTACGCATGATCGGCAGCAGCGAGTAGAGGAACACGGCGGTGATCGCCGGCATCGGCCCCAGGCCCTGGCTGAACTTGGAGTAGAACGGCAGCAGCAGGCCGAACAAGGCGATGGACGGCACGGTCAGCAGCACCGTGGCGCTGGCTTGCAGCGGGCCGGCCAAGGTGGGGAAGCGGGTCATCAGCACGCCCAGGGGCACGCCTACGACGATTGCCAGGATCACCGCGATGCCGACCAGGGTGATGTGCTGCCAGGTCAGATGCAGGACTTGGGCCCAATCAAGATGGGAAAAGGCGTTTAAAAATTCCATGTCTTCTCCTCTTTAGTTGATCGGATGTTGGCGCAGAAAATCTGCGGCCACGGCGGACGGGCTTTCATGCTCGACGTCGACCCGCGCATTCAGCTCGCGCATGGTTTTGTCATCGAACAGATCGGCCAGCGGCTTGAGTTCAGCGGCCAGCTGAGGGTGCTGGTCGAGGTATTGCTGACGAATCACCGGCGCGGCGGTGTAGTCCGGGAAGTAGTGCTTGTCGTCTTCCAGCAGCTTGAGCTTGAAGGCGTTCAGGCGACCGTCGGTGGTGTAGACCAGGCCGGCGAACACTTGGCCATTACGCAGCGCGGTGTAAACCAGGCCCGCGTCCATCTGCCGGGTGTTTTTGCGGGTCAGGTTCATGTCGTACAGCTTGACCATGCCGCCCATGCCGTCGGAACGGTTGGCGAACTCGGTGTCCAGGGCCACCAGGCGCGTGCCTTTGGTTTTTTCCGCCAGGGCTTGGGTCAGGTCGCTGATGCTATTGATCTGCGGGAATTCCTTGGCCACGTTCTCGGGTAACGCCAGCGCGTAGGTGTTGCTGAAGCGCGACGGCGAGAGCCAGACAAGGCCTTTTTTCGCGTCGAGTTCTTTAACCCGAGCGTAGGACTGTTCGCTGTCGAGTTTCTCGTCGACATGGTTGTAGGCCACCAGCGACACGCCGGTGTATTCCCACAGCAGGTCCAGTTGCCCGCTTTCCTGGGCACTGCGCGCCAGGTTGCTGCCCAGGCCGCCGGTCACCTGGGTTTGATAGCCCTTGGTGCGCAGGTACTGGGAGGTGATTTCGGCCAGCAGGGTCTGTTCGGTGAACACCCGGGCGCCGATGCGGATCAACGGTTTTTCAGCGGCTTGCGCAATGCCTGCAAACAGCAGGACGCAGCTCAATATCAGAGTCAGTCTTTTCATGTGATTTCCTTTGCCAAGCCTTAAGACGGACGCAACCCACGTTCCAGCCAGAGGCGGCTGGCCATGGTCACCAGACCGTCAAGCAGCAACGCCAGCAACGCGGTGCACGCGGCGCCGAGCAGCAATTGCGGCTGATTGTTCAGGGCGATGCCGGGGAAGATCAGGCTGCCGAGGCTGTTGGCACCAATCAGGAACGCCAGCGGTGCGGTGCCGACGTTGATGGCCAGGGCCACGCGCACACCGCCGATGATGATCGGCACGGCGTTGGGCAATTCCACGCGAAACAGTACCTGGCGCGGCGTCATGCCAATGCCGGTGGCGGCTTCTTTCAGCGAGCCTTGAACGTTTTTCAGGCCTTCGTAGGTGTTGCGCACGATAGGCAGGAGGGAGGCGAGGAACAGCGCGAAAATGGCCGGGCCGCTGCCGATGCCAAGAACGCCGAGGGCGATGGCCAGTACGGCCAGGGGCGGGACGGTGTTACCGATGTTGAAGATCTGCATGAAGCGTTCTGCGCGCCCGACCATGTTCGGTCGGCTGAGCAGGATACCGGCGGGGATGCCCACAATCAGGGCGGCCAGCATGGAGACTAGAACGAGGATCAAATGAGCTTGCAGGTAAAACAACAAATCGTCGCGGTACAGTTCGATCGTGTTGATGCCGATCCAGTGGACCAGCAGGGCCAAGAGGGCGACGACAACCGCTCCTCCTATCAGCCCTTTGCCATAGCGAATAGCCACAGGCGGACTCCTTTTTTCTTCTGTCGGCGCCCACATTCTCCGGCGGCAATGCCATGCCTGGCTGCCTCTGAATGTGGTCGCGAAATGCAGCTCGCCGATACCGGCAACGCGGTATGCGATCGAGCCATGAGCGCAGCCTCGTCAGGCTAACTTGCTGATTTATCAGCCCCTGTTCCGAGTGCGGTAGCAGGGGAGTGGACGTCTCTACCTTTTAAAAGGTTCCACACTTGGCAGCATTTAGCCACCCCCAATGGGCTGAACGGTGGTCCGTCCTCGTGGGTTTGCGCTATACTCGCCGCCCTTTTTTGACTCACCTGCCAGGCGATTTCCCATGACCCACCAGGCCGCCGAAGTCGCGAAACGCCGCACTTTCGCCATTATTTCCCACCCCGATGCCGGTAAAACCACCATCACCGAGAAGCTGTTGCTGATGGGCAAGGCAATCGCGGTGGCCGGCACGGTGAAATCCCGCAAGTCCGACCGCCATGCCACCTCCGACTGGATGGAAATGGAAAAACAACGGGGTATCTCCATTACCACGTCGGTCATGCAGTTCCCGTATCGCGACCACATGGTCAACCTGCTCGACACCCCAGGCCACGAAGACTTCTCCGAAGACACCTACCGCACTCTGACGGCGGTCGACTCGGCGCTGATGGTCCTCGACGGCGGTAAAGGCGTCGAGCCACGGACCATCGCGTTGATGGACGTGTGCCGCTTGCGTGACACGCCGATCGTCAGCTTCATCAACAAACTCGACCGCGATATCCGCGACCCGATCGAGTTGCTCGATGAAATCGAAGCCGTCTTGAAGATCAAGGCCGCGCCGATCACCTGGCCGATCGGTTGCTACCGCGACTTCAAGGGCGTGTACCACCTGGCCGACGACTACATCATTGTCTACACCGCCGGCCATGGCCACGAGCGCACCGACGTCAAGATCATCGAGAAGCTCGACTCTGACGAAGCCCGCGCCCACCTGGGCGACGAGTACGACCGTTTTGTCGACCAACTGGAACTGGTGCAAGGCGCCTGCCACGCGTTCAACCAGCAGGAATTCCTCGACGGCCAACTGACCCCGGTGTTCTTCGGGACCGCCCTGGGCAACTTCGGTGTTGATCACGTGCTCGACGCTGTCGTGGACTGGGCCCCGCGCCCGCTGCCCCGTGTCGCCAACGAGCGCACCGTGGAACCGGTGGAAGAGAAGTTCTCCGGCTTCGTGTTCAAGATCCAGGCGAACATGGACCCTAAACACCGCGACCGCATCGCCTTCATGCGCATCTGCTCCGGCAAATACGACAAAGGCATGAAGATGCGCCACGTGCGCACCGGCAAGGACGTGCGCATCGGCGACGCCCTGACGTTCTTCTCCTCCGAGCGTGAACAGCTCGAAGAAGCCTTCGCCGGCGACATCATCGGCCTGCACAACCACGGCACCATCCAGATCGGCGACACCTTCACCGAAGGCGAGTCCCTGAGCTTCACCGGCATCCCGCACTTCGCCCCGGAACTGTTCCGCCGCGTGCGCCTGCGTGACCCGCTCAAATCCAAGCAACTGCGCCAAGGCCTGCAGCAATTGGCGGAAGAGGGCGCCACCCAGGTGTTCTTCCCTGAGCGCAGCAACGACATCATCCTCGGCGCCGTCGGTGTGCTGCAGTTCGATGTGGTCGCGAGCCGCTTGAAAGAGGAATACAAGGTTGAGTGCTCGTATGAGCCGATTACCGTGTACTCCGCGCGTTGGATCGATTGCAGCGATAAGAAGAAGCTGGAAGAGTTTTCCAACAAGGCGGTGGAAAACCTGGCGGTGGATGGTGGTGGTCATTTGACCTACCTGGCGCCGACCCGAGTCAATTTGGCACTGATGGAAGAGCGCTGGCCGGATGTGAAATTCCGTGCGACTCGCGAGCACCATTAAGGTCTGAGCGGTAAGGAACAGGGCGAAGCTGTGATGGCTTCGCCCTTTTTCATGGCCGCTCACCCATCAAAAATGTGGGAGGGGGCTTGCCCCCGATAGCAGTGTATCAATCAATAAGTCCGCTGGCTGGTACGCCGCCATCGGGGGCAAGCCCCCTCCCACATTTTGCTTTCAGTCAGGCGTGGAATTGGCGAGAACCTTACATCCCGTCTAGCGTTTCAGGTATTTCACTTACCCATCGACGGAATAGGAGGCCACCGTGCGTATAACTCAACGCGCCATTCAACTGGTGCTGCTCGGGGCTTTGGGGTTGTCCGCCTCATTGGCGCTTGCAGGCGCGGGAACGCCCCAATGGAAAGACACCGGCCCTGTCACCAAGAAAAAGCAGCAGGAGGTCAACTCCGGCAGTTGGCAACCTCAGGCTCAGCCTGCCCCCAAAGAGGACGCAGAAAACCCCTACAACGAAGGGGAAGACAGCGAAACCTATGATGACGGGGACACCTGATAGCTGGCGCAAACCCAGTATCACAACTAGCTTCAAGGACTGGCGACGGTGGATCACTGTCGTACGGGTTTCATCTACTGACTGGACGGAAATCGACCATGAGTATTTTTCAACGAGTCGTGCTGTTGATAAAGGTGCTGGTGCTGATGTCGTTGGGTATGTCGGCGGCCTGGGCACATAACCCGGTGCAGAGCGGTCAGGCGAGCTTTTCAGCGTCGCATGACAAGGGCCTGCAGTTGGCCAAGTCTGAAGCTGAGCCTGGGGACCAGGATCAGGGTGGCAGCAAGGACGATGATGACTCCACCACGAACGAGCCGGACAGTGACGACCCGGACGACGATGATGGCGACAGCCAAACCTAGGTCTTGACCAAAAGAAAGCCCCTCCCACCCGGCTGATGCGCAACCGGGTGGGAAGGGCTGTGAAACGCGTTACCACTGCTTACCCCTGTGGGCGCGGGCTGTTGTGGCGAGGGAGCTTGCTCCCGCTGGGGTGCGAAGCGCGCCCAAAAGCGGGCGACTGCTACGCAGTCGAACGGGAGCAAGCGCCCTCACCACAAGAGCAACTCCCCTGAGGGGGCGTGTTGCTTAAGCCACAAACTGCTCCGCGTAATGGCAAGCCACTTGGCGGTTATCCAACGGCCGCAACTGCGGCTCCTCGGTGCTGCACCGCTGGGTCGCGTACGGGCAGCGTTTGTGGAACGCGCAGCCAGGCGGCGGGTTCAGGGGGTTGGGCAATTCGCCGACGATCTTGATCTTCGGCTTGCTCGGGTCTGGGTGGATGGTCGGGGTGGCCGACAGCAGCGCCTGGGTGTACGGGTGCAGCGGCCGGGCGTAGATGTCTTCCTTGGGGCCGACTTCCACCGGGCGGCCGAGGTACATCACCATCACGTCATCGGCGACGTGTTGCACCACCGCGAGGTTGTGGGAAATGAACACGTAGGCGGTGTTGAATTCCTGCTGCAAATCCATGAACAGGTTGAGCACCTGGGCCTGGATCGACACGTCGAGTGCCGAGGTCGGTTCATCCGCCACCAACACTTTCGGTTGCAGCATCATGGCGCGGGCCAGGGCGATGCGCTGGCGCTGGCCACCGGAGAACATGTGCGGGTAGCGCTGATAATGCTCAGGGCGCAGGCCCACTTGCTTCATCATCGCCTGGACTTTCTCGCGGCGCTCGGCGGCCGACAAGTTGGTGTTGATCAGCAACGGCTCGCCGAGTTGATCGCCGACCTTCTGGCGTGGGTTCAACGAGGCATACGGGCTCTGGAACACCATCTGCACGTCTTTGCGCAATTGCTTGCGCTGGGCCTTGTCGGCGCCGGCCACTTCCTGGCCGGCGATTTTCAAGGAGCCCGAAGACGGCTCTTCAATCAGCGTGAGCGCACGGGCCAGGGTGGATTTTCCGCAACCCGACTCGCCTACCACGGCGAGGGTCTTGCCGGCTTCCAGTTCAAACGACACGCCATTAAGCGCGCGTACCAACGCATGGCCCTTGAACAGGCCACGGGACACTTCGTAGTGACGGGTGAGGTCGCGGGCGGTAAGAACGACGGCCATTACGCCACCTCCTGGTTCAAGGGGTAGAAGCAGCGCGCAAGGCTGTTGCTTTTCGGATCAAGCCCAGGCCGCTGGGTACGGCAGGATTCCTGCACATACGGGCAGCGCGGCGACAGCAGGCAACCCTGCGGGCGGTCATAACGACCGGGCACGATACCCGGCAGCGTGGCCAGGCGCGTGGCGCCGAGGCTGTGCTCGGGAATCGCTTTGAGCAGGGCTTCGCTGTACGGGTGCGCCGGAATGTCGAACAGTTGCGGCACCTGGCCGACTTCCACGGCTTGGCCGGCGTACATCACGCACACGCGCTGTGCGGTTTCGGCCACGACCGCGAGGTCGTGGGTGATCAGCACCAGGCCCATGTTCTGTTCTTTCTGCAAGGCCAGCAGCAGTTCCATGATCTGCGCCTGAATGGTCACGTCCAACGCGGTGGTCGGTTCGTCGGCGATCAGCAGCTTCGGCTCGCCGGCAATCGCCATGGCGATTGCCACGCGCTGGCTCATACCGCCGGACAGTTGGTGCGGGTAGGCGTCCATACGGCTGGCAGCGCCGGGGATTTCAACCTTTTCCAACAGTTCGATGGCGCGCTTGCGCGCTTGCTTGCCGGACATCTTCAGGTGCAGGCGCAGCACTTCTTCAATTTGGAAACCCACGGTGTAGCTGGGGTTCAGCGCGGTCATCGGGTCTTGGAATACCATCGCCAGGTCCTTGCCGACGATCTGGCGACGCTGGCGGTTGCTCAGCTTGAGCATGTCCTTGCCGTCGAAGTTCAGCGCGTCGGCGGTGACGATGCCGGGGTGCTCGATCAGGCCCATCAGCGCCATCATGGTCACGGATTTACCCGAGCCCGACTCGCCAACAATCGCCAGGACTTCGCCTTTGTCGACGGTAATGTCGAGGCCATCGACCACCGGCACGGCGGTCTTGTCGCCGAAGCGCACGTTGAGATTCTTGATTTCTAACAGTGACATGGGAATCTCCTCAGGCGGCGTTCTTGAGTTTCGGGTCCAGCGCATCGCGCAGTCCGTCGCCCATCAAGTTGATTGCCAGCACGCTGAGCAAAATGGTCAAACCCGGCAGGCTCACCACCCACCAGGCGCGTTCGATGTAGTCACGGGCCGAAGCCAGCATGGTGCCCCACTCAGGGGTTGGCGGTTGTACGCCAAGGCCAAGGAAGCCCAGGGCCGCAGCATCGAGGATCGCCGAGGAGAAACTCAGGGTGGCCTGGACGATCAGCGGTGCCATGCAGTTAGGCAGCACGGTGATGAACATCAGGCGTGGCAGCCCGGCGCCGGCGAGGCGGGCGGCAGTCACATAGTCACGGTTCAGCTCGCCCATCACAGCAGCACGGGTCAGGCGGACATAGGACGGCAGCGACACGATGGCGATCGCGATCACGGTGTTGATCAGGCCAGGGCCGAGGATCGCGACAATGGCCACCGCCAGCAGCAGCGAGGGCAGGGCCAGCATGATGTCCATCAGGCGCATGATGGTCGGGCCGAGCAAGCGCGGGAAGAACCCGGCGAACAGGCCCAGCAGGATGCCCGGGATCAGCGACATCACCACCGACGACAAACCGATCAGCAACGACAGGCGCGAGCCTTGGATAAGACGCGAGAGCAAGTCACGGCCAAGCTCGTCGGTGCCGAGCAGGAACTGGATCTGCCCGCCTTCCAGCCACGACGGCGGGGTCAGCAGGAAGTCGCGGTATTGCTCGCTAGGGTTATGCGGGGCAACCCACGGGGCGAAGATCGCGCAGAACACGATCAGCACCATGAACAGCAGGCCGGCAACCGCGCCTTTGTTCTTGGAGAAGGCTTGCCAGAATTCTTTGTACGGGGACGGGTACAGCAGGCTTTGATCGACTGCTGACACTTGAGTAGGTGTGGTCATGGTCATGATCTCAGCGCTGGTGACGGATGCGTGGGTTGGCGAAGCCGTAGAGGATATCCACCACGAAGTTCACCAGGATCACCAGGCAGGCGATCAGCAGGATGCCGTTCTGCACCACCGGGTAGTCCCGCGCGCCAATGGCTTCGATCAGCCATTTGCCGATGCCGGGCCACGAGAAGATGGTTTCGGTCAATACCGCACCGGCCAGCAGGGTGCCGACTTGCAGGCCAACCACGGTCAATACCGGGATCAGCGCGTTACGCAGGCCGTGCACGAATACCACGCGTGCCGGCGACAGGCCTTTGGCCTTGGCGGTACGGATGTAGTCTTCGCGCAGCACTTCGAGCATCGACGAACGGGTCATCCGTGCGATCACCGCCAACGGGATGGTACCGAGCACGATGGCCGGCAGGATCAGGTGGTGCAGCGCATCCCAGAACGCGTCCGGCTCGTCAGCCAGCAGGGTATCGATCAGCATGAAGCCGGTGCGCGGCTCGATGTCGTAGAGCAGGTCGATACGCCCGGAAACCGGGGTCCAGCCCAGGCTTACCGAGAAGAACATGATCAGGATCAGGCCCCACCAGAAGATCGGCATCGAATAGCCCGCGAGGGAGATGCCCATCACCCCATGGTCGAACAGGGATCCTCGCTTCAAGGCCGCGATCACCCCGGCCAACAGGCCCAGGATACCGGCGAACAACAGGGCGGCCATGGACAGTTCCAGGGTCGCCGGGAAGAGGGCGGTGAATTCAGTCCACACGCTGGTGCGGGTGCGCAGCGATTCGCCAAGGTCGCCTTGGGCGAGCTTGCCGACGTAATCCAGGTATTGCGCATACAACGGCTTGTTAAGGCCAAGGCGTTCCATTGCCTGTGCGTGCATCTCGGGGTCGACGCGCCGCTCGCCCATCATGACTTCGACGGGGTCGCCAGGGATCATGCGAATCAACGCAAACGTGAGCAACGTTATGCCGAAAAACGTGGGGATCAATAACCCCAGTCGGCGGGCAATAAAACTAAACATCTTGTGGTGTACCTCAATCAGCCGGTTAGGCAGGTCCGGCACCACCCTGGTGGGCGGTGCCGAGCGTTTCTCTTATTACTTCACCTGGGTAGTGGCGAAGTTATTTGTACCTAGAGGGCTTTGGGTAAAGCCTTCTACGTTCTTGCGCATGGCGGTGAACAGTTTCGGGTAAGCCATGGGAAGCCATGGTTGGTCCTTGTCGAAAACGTCCTGTGCTTGTTCATAGAGTGCAGCGCGCTGGCTGGGTTCAGCGATGGCGCGAGCCTTGTCGATCAAGTCTTGAAACTCTTTGTTACACCAACGTGCGTAGTTTTCGCCGTTTTTTGCAGCATCGCAACTCAGGTTTGGCGTGAGGAAGTTGTCCGGGTCGCCGTTATCACCTACCCAGCCAGCCGAGACCATGTCGTGCTCGCCGTTTTTAGCACGCTTGAGCATCTCGCCCCATTCCATGACTTTGATATTGACCTTCAGGCCAATCTGCGCCAGATCCGCTTGCATGCGCTGGGCGCCGAGCATCGGGTTGGGGTTGGTAGGACCGCCGCCGTTACGGGTGAACAGGGTGAATTCGGTGCCTTCCGGTACGCCGGCTTCCTTGAGCAGGGCGCGGGCCTTGTCCAGGTCGCGAGGCGGGTTTTTCAGTTTGTCGCTGAAACCCAGCAAGGTCGGCGGATAAGGGCCAGTCCCCACCACCGCATTGCCTTTGCCGAACAGGGCTTCGGTATAGCCGGCCTTGTCGAACGCGATGTTGATTGCGTGACGTACCCGCGCATCGCTCATGTATTTGTGGGTGGTGTTCAGTGCGGTGTAACTGGTGGTCATCGCCGCCAATTCATCGACTTTCAGGTTCGGGTCTTTCTTGATGCTTGGAATGTCATCCGGCTTGGGGAACAACGCGATCTGGCATTCGTTGGCCTTGAGCTTCTGCAGGCGCACGTTGTTATCGGTGCTGATCGCCAGGATCAGCGGGTCGACTGCCGGCTTGCCGCGGAAGTAGTCGGGGTTGGCCTTGAATCGCGCCTGGGCGTCTTTCTGATAACGGGTGAAGATGAACGGGCCAGTGCCGATGGGCTTGGCGTTGAGGTCTTCGGTCTTGCCGGATTTGAGCAACTGGTCGGCGTATTCCTTCGAATGGATGGAAGAGAACGCCATGCCCAGGTCGGCCAAAAACGGTGCTTCAGGACGGGTCAGGGTAAAGACGACCGTGTAATCGTCGGTCTTCTCTACGCTCTTGAGCAGTTCCTTGAAACCCATGCTTTCGAAGTACGGGTAGCCCACGAGGGACTGTTTATGCCATGGGTGATTCGGGTCCAGCTGGCGCTGGAAGCTCCAAAGCACGTCGTCGGCGTTCATGTTGCGCGTGGGTTTGAAGTAGTCGGTGGTGTGGAACTTGATGTCGTCACGCAGGTGGAAGGTGTAGGTCAGGCCATCGGCGCTGATCTCGGGCAAGTCTTTGGCCAGCGCGGGGATCACTTCGGTGGTGCCGGGCTTGAAGTCCACCAGGCGGTTGAACATGGTTTCAGCAGCGGCGTCAGCGGTCACGGCCGTGGTGTACAGGACCGGGTCGAAACCTTCCGGGCTGGCTTCGGTGCAGACCACCAGCGGTTTGGCCGAAACGCCGATCGCCACGCTCAACAGCGCGGCAGCCATAGCGGCTTGTAGCGGGAGCATTTTCATTCAGAGCCCTCTGCAATCGATGGGACCAGACAAGCGTAGACGGCGGGCTCGTCCTGAGCCCGCCGTCTACCTGGCGCTAATTAAAGAATGTTGAATGGGATGGTGGTGACCAGGCGGAACTCTTTGATGTTGCCGTCAGCTTGTTCGGAGCTGGCACGGTGAGTCACGTAGGTTGCACGAATGGTAGTGGCCTTGAGTGGGCCGCTCTGGATCGCGTAGGACGAGCCAACACCGTATTCCTGGTGCTTCTCGCCGTCCATCAGGCGCAAGTCGCTGCGCGACGCGCCGGCTTCGCCGTAGGCGGTGCCTTTGTAGTGAGTACCGTCGATGCCCCAACCGCGAGCCGAGTAGACGTTGAACTTCAGGCCTGGCACGCCGTATTCGGCCATGTTGATGCCGTAGGCGATCTGGAAGGACTTCTCGTTCGGGCTGTTGAAGTCCGAAGTCAGGGAGTTGGCCAGGTAGATGCCGTTGGTTTCGTGCAGGTAGTCGAAGTACTCGTCACCGTTCACTTCCTGGTACGAGAAGGTCAGGCTGTGGGCTTGGTGAGTCAGGCCCAGGGACAACGAGTAGGTGTCGTTGTCGATGTTGCCCATCTTCTTGCTGCCGGTGTCGGTGGTTTTGTAGTAGTTCAGGCCGGTGGTCAGTGCCAGGGTCTGTGCATCACCCAATTCGTGGGTGGCACCGAAGTAGTACTGGTTCCAGAAGTCTTCGACGTTAGCGGCGAACACGCTGGTTTTCAGGCTCTTGAACGGCTGGTAGTTGAAGCCCAGGGTTTTGACCTTGTCGGTTTCCTGGCCATTGCCGTATTCGGAACGGAATTTCGACAGGCTCTGCTCGGTACGCGGCGAAACGCGGTCGAAGATACCGCCCTGGAACGACAGGTTGCTGAACTCTTCGCTGTTGAAGCTCACACCTTCAAAGCTTGAAGGCAGGGCGCGGTTGCCGATGGTGTCGACGATACCGGTGCTGAAATTCTGGCGACCGGCGGTCAAGGTGGTGTTGGACACACGGAACTTGACGTTGGCCAGGCCCAGTTTGCTCCACTGGCCTACAGCGTCACCGCCGGAATCCGCCAGGGTACGGTTGGAGCCGCCGGCGATATCCTTGCGGTCGCGATCAAGGGCGATGAAGTTGTAAGCAGCAACTTCAGTGCTGACCCCTACAGTGCCTTGGGTGAAGCCCGAGGTGTAGTTGAGGATGGTGCCTTGGGCCCAGTTGATACGACGGGAGATCGGCGTCTTCACACCGTCTTTACGGTAGCTGAAGCGGTCGTTGCGAAACTTCATTTCGTTCGCATACCAGTTACGGGTTGTACCGCCCAGGCTTTGACCGTCGATAAAGCCTTTGGCCTCGCTTTGCGCGCTGGTGCCGGCCAGGGTGGTCGGAACGAAGTCCTGGCTGGTGGTTTCAGCGTAGGCGGTAGCCGTGATGGTGCTGATGGCCAGGGCCAGAAGCGCTTTGCTGCTCAGTTTCATGAATGAAGCTCCTTTGGTTCTCTTTTTAATGCCGGTCTTTTTTGGTGATCCGGCTATTGGGTGTGTAACTCGTTCAAGCTCATGCAAACGTTTGGCGTAGGAAAAATCCCAACAAAAGGCCGCGCGTTTGCAGCAAGGCGGGGGCCGCCCTGCGCAATCCGGTTATTTTCTTATGGGGTGATACTGACGCCCGAGAACACGTTGCGGCCGAAAGGGCTGACCTTGAAGCCTTCGACTTTGGCGCTTAACGGCTGGTTGACCGTCGAGTGGGCGACTGGCGTGATCGGCACCTGCTGCTTGAGCAGTTGCTGCGCCTGTTTGTAGAGAACAGTCCTTTGTTCGCGGTCGGTCACGACCTTGGCTTGCTTGATCAGCTTGTCGTACGCCGGGTCACACCACATGGAGTAGTTGTTCCCGCCGATGGCGTCGCAGCTGTAGAGGGTGCCCAGCCAGTTGTCCGGGTCACCGTTGTCGCCGGTCCAGCCGATCAGGCTCACATCGTGCTCACCATTCTTGGTGCGCTTGATGTATTCGCCCCACTCGTAGCTGACGATCTTGACCTTGAGGCCGATCTTGGCCCAGTCGCTTTGCAGCATCTCGGCCATCAGCTTGGCGTTGGGGTTGTACGGGCGTTGTACCGGCATCGCCCATAGGGTGATTTCGGTGCCTTCCTTCACGCCGGCGGCCTTGAGCAGTTCCTTGGCCTTTTCCGGGTTGTAGGCGGCGTCCTGGATACTGTCGTCGTAGGACCACTGCGTCGGCGGCATGGCGTTGACCGCCAGTTGCCCTGCGCCTTGGTACACGGCGTTCAGAATGCTCTGCTTGTTCACCGCCATGTCCAGCGCCTGGCGCACTTCGAGCTGGTCGAACGGCTTGTGGCGCACGTTGTAGGCGATATAGCCGAGGTTGAAACCCGGCTTGGTCAGCAGTTGCAGGTTTGGGTCGGCCTTGAGGGCGTCGACGTCAGCCGGGCGCGGATGCAGCGTCACCTGGCATTCGCCCGCCTTGAGCTTTTGCACCCGCACCGACGCGTCGGTGTTGATGGCGAAGATCAACTGGTCCAGCTTGACCTTGCTCGGGTCCCAGTACTGTTTGTTGGCCACGTACCGGATCTGCGAATCTTTCTGGTACCGCTGGAACACGAAAGGGCCGGTGCCGATGGGCTTCTGGTTGATGTCGCTGGGCTTGCCGGTCTTGAGCAGTTGCTCGGCATATTCGGCCGAGAGGATCGCGGCGAAGCTCATGGCGATGTTCTGGATAAACGCGGCGTCGACCGTGTTCAGGGTCATCACCACGGTGTGCGGGTCGGTTTTCTCGACCTTGGCAATGTTCTTGTTCAGGCTCATCCCGTTGAAGTACGGAAACTCGGTGGGGTAGGCCTTGCGAAACGGATGGTCGGCGTCAAGCATGCGGTTGAAGGTGAACAGCACGTCGTCGGCGTTGAAATCCCGCGTCGGTTTGAATTCCTTGTTGCTGTGGAATTTCACCCCTTCGCGCAGGTGAAAGGTGTAGGTCAGGCCATCTGGCGAAATATCCCACTTGGTTGCCAGCGCAGGTACGACACCGGTCTCGCCCTTTTCAAACTCAACCAGACGGTTGTACAGCGGTTCGGCCGCATCGTTATCGGTGGCGGTGGTGTATTGCGCGGTGTCAAAGCCTGCCGGGCTGCCTTCTGAGCAGAACACCAGGCTCTTTTTGTCGGCGGCATAGCCCATCGTGGCCGCAGCCAACAGGCTGGTGCCAAAAATTGCGGATAGAACGGTGGTATGGCGCATGACGATCCCGATCCTTGTTTGTAATTGTCATCAGCGAGCAACCCCCCTGGCGTACGGCCAGGGGAACATCACTGATCCCACACGCAGCAAGTGCCTTTCCGTGTTAGCAGCCTCTGCTGTCCTACGACGTTATGGGTCTCGGACTTCGCAGTAAATGCGCCAAATCGGATTGACCTTGTAGGCAATGGCGTCGCGCTTCGCAGTTCATTGCTGTAGGACGCAACGATTGCGAGCACGGCCTGTTGCCTACTGGCCAGGCGGATGCAATAACGGCGACGTTATGAAGCGTCGCCGTCAAGGCTTCTTACTTGCCGCTTACGCTCACGCCGTAGAAGGAGTTCAAGCCAAACGGGCTGATCTTGAAGTCCTGCACGGTGGTGCGCATGGGTTGATACACCGTCGAGTGCGCGATAGGTGTCATCGGGACTGCATCTTTGAGGATATGTTGCGCCTGCTTATACAGCTCGGTGCGTTTGGCGACATCCGATGTGGCCTTGGCTTCTTTCACGATGCCGTCGAATTTCTTGTCGCACCATTTGGAGAAGTTGTTACCGGACAGCGAGTCGCAGCCGAACAGCACGTTCAGCCAGTTGTCCGGGTCACCATTGTCACCGCTCCAGCCAATGATCATGGCCTGGTTCTCGCCACCTTTGGAGCGCTTGATGTACTCGCCCCACTCGTAGCTGGTGATTTTCACGTTCAGACCGATCTTCTTCCAGTCGTTTTGCAGCATTTCAGCCATCAGCTTGGCGTTCGGGTTGTACGGACGCTGGACCGGCATGGCCCACAGAACGATTTCGGTCCCTTCCTTGACGCCGGCTTCCTTGAGCAGTGTCTTGGCTTTCTCAGGATCGTACTTGGCGTCCTTGATGGTGGTGTCATACGACCATTGGGTCGGCGGCATGGCGTTGACGGCCAGTTGACCGGCGCCCTGGTACACGGAGTCGATGATCTGTTGCTTGTTCACCGACATGTCCAGCGCCTGGCGCACGCGCAGGTCAGCCAGCGGGTTGGGCTGGTCGCTACCCTTGACCTTGTCCATGACGTTGTAGGCGATGTAGCCCAGGTTGAAACCGGCCTGGTTCGGCAGTTTCAGGTCCTTGTCGGCTTCCAGCGCCTTGAGGTCGGCCGGACGCGGGAACAGGGTGATCTGGCATTCGTTTTTCTTCAGCTTCTGGATACGCACCGACGGGTCGGTGGTGATGGCGAAGATCAGGTTGTCGATCTTCACGTCTTCAGGTTTCCAGTAGTCCTTGTTGCCGGTGTAACGGATGTTCGAGTCTTTCTGGTAGCTCTTGAACACGAACGGGCCAGTACCGACCGGTTTCTGGTTGATGTCCGAGGCCTTGCCTTCTTTCAACAGTTGGGCGGCGTATTCAGCCGACTGGATCGACGCGAAGCTCATTGCCAGGTTCTGGATAAAGGCGGCGTCCACAGTGCCAAGGGTGAACTTGACCGTGTGCTCATCGACTTTCTCGATGTTCTTGATGTTGGTGTCCATCCCCATGTCCGTGAAGTACGGGAACTCGGTGGGGTAGGCTTTGCGGAACGGATCGTCCTTGTTGATCATGCGGTTGAACGTGAACAGCACGTCATCGGCATTGAAGGTACGGGTCGGCTTGAAGTACGCGGTGGTGTGGAACTTGACGCCATCACGCAGGTGGAAGGTGTAGGTCAAGCCATCCGGGGACACGTCCCAGCTGGTGGCCAGCCCAGGAATCACAGCGGTGCCGCCGCGTTCGAACTGGGTCAGGCGGTTGAACATGGTTTCGGCCGAGGCATCGAAGTCTGTTCCGGTGGTGTACTGGCCTGGGTCGAAACCGGCCGGGCTCCCTTCGGAGCAGAACACCAGGTTAGTTGCCGCAAGGGCTACGGGGGCGGCGGCCATAAGGCCAGCGCTCACTAATAACGGAAGGACTGCGTGTTTAAGCATGTTGGCCTCATGATTTGTTGTCATTTTTGGTGGTGAGGGCGACCTCGTGAGTCGGCCTGCGGATACTTATGCAGGCGCCATACCCATTGCAAGATGCTGAACCGTTGCAAGGGTGAAACAGTGGTACGAACGTACAGGAATGTCGCAATTATGAAAGTTTGTACATATTTGCGCATATTTTGAGGGTTTTTTCGGTGCGTGAGCTGCACCAAAAAAGACCAACCGAGGCGTCTGGCGCACTCGGTTGGCGCACGGCTGTTACTTATCTAGACTCACGCCATAGAACGGCGTCAGCCCGAAAGGGCTGATCTTGAAGTCCTGGACTTCCTTGCGCAGCGGTTGGAAAACCGTCGAGTTCGCAATAGGCGTTATAGGTACTTGTTCCTTAAGGATTTTTTGTGCCTGTTGATACCACTTGATGCGCTGCTCGCGGTCGTTGCTGACTTTGGCTTGCTGCACCAGTTTGTCGTAGGCCGGGTTACACCATTTGGCGTAGTTGCTGCCCTTGACCGCGGCACAACTGTAGAGCACGCCGAGCCAGTTATCCGGGTCGCCGTTGTCGCCAGTCCAGCCATAAATCATCGCGTCATGCTCGCCGTTTTTGGCGCGCTTGATGTATTCGCCCCACTCATAGCTGACGATGTTGGCCTTGATGCCGATCTTTGCCCAATCCTGCTGGATCATTTGTGCCGACATCCGCGCGTTCGGGTTGGAAGCACGCTGTACGGTCATCGCCCACAAGTTGATGGTGGTACCTGGTGCAACCCCTGCTTCTTTTAGTAGCGCCTTGGCCTTTGCCGGGTCGTGGGGCGCGTCCTTGATACTGGGGTAATAAGACCACTGGGCAGGCGGCAGCGCGTTCTGCGCCAATTGCCCGGCGCTCTGGTACACCGCCTTGATGATCGCCGGCTTATCGATGGCCATGTCCAGCGCCTGGCGCACCTTGAGCTGGTCCAGCGGCGGGTGGGTCACGTTGTAGGCCAGGAAGCCCAGGTTGAACCCGGCTTGCTGCAGCACGCGCAAGTTCGGGTCTTGTTTCATCACTTCAATGTCGGCAGGGCGCGGGTAACCGCTGACCTGGCATTCGCCGGCCTTGAGCTTCTGCAGGCGCGACGCGGCATCCGGGGTGATGGCGAACACCAAGTTGTCGAGCTTCACATCCTCGGGTTTCCAATATTGCTTGTTGGCCACGTAGCGGATCTGCGAGTCCTTCTGGTAACGCTTGAACACAAACGGGCCGGTGCCCACCGGTTTTTGATTGATGTCGGAAGCGTTGCCTTGCTTGAGCAGTTGGGCGGCGTATTCGGCGGACTGCACCGAGGCAAAGCTCATGGCCAGGTTCTGCACGAACGAAGCGTCGACGTTGTTCAGGTTGAAACGCACGGTGTGTTCGTCGAGTTTTTCGACGTTTTTGATCGTGGTGTTCAACCCCATGTCGGTGAAGTACGGCGACTCGGACGGGTAGGCCTTGCGGAACGGGCTATCGGCATCCAGCAGACGGTTGAAGGTAAACAGCACATCATCCGCGTTGAAGTCGCGGGTAGGGGTGAAGAAATCAGTGGTGTGGAACTTGACGCCATCCCGCAGGTGGAAGGTGTAGGTCAGGCCGTCTTTGGAGATGTCCCAACTGGTCGCCAGGCCGGGTTCGACTTCGGTGCCGCCGCGCTTGAACTGGGTCAGGCGGTTGAACACGGTTTCGGCGGAAGCGTCAAAGTCGGTGCCGCTGGTGTACTGGCTGGGGTCGAAACCGGCGGGGCTGGCTTCGGAGCAGTAGACCAGGGTGCTGGCCGCTTGGGCCAGTGGCATAAAGGCCAGCAGGCCTGCGGCGAGGATGAGCGGTTTTAAGGCAATTCTTTCCATGGAGACCCCTGAAATGGCAGGCATATATAAGCTGCCCAAACGAAAACGGCGCTACCGAGGGTAACGCCGTTCAGGCCAATCAGGTAGGGGTCACTGCATCTGCACTTCGATCACGCCATCGGCGCTCATGCTTACCTGGCTGGTGCCGGCCTCGACTTCAGGCGTCGGTGCCGAATCTGCCATGGCTGCTTTCATCATCATGCCGCCACGTGCGTAAGGCATCGGGTAGCCGTTGGTGTTGAAGTTCAGGTTCACGATCTTGTAACCCTTGCCGCCCAACGCATCGGTGGCCAGTTGCGCGCGTGCTTTAAACGCGGCGACTGCGTCCTTGAGCAGCGCATCTTCGCTGGACTTGCGCGTGGCGTCGGCGATGGCGAAGTCCATGTTTTCCATTTTCAGGCTGTTCAACAGTTCGCCGGTGAGTTTGGACAGCGCCGGGAAGTCTGCGCTTTCCAGGCGCAGTTCGGCGCGTTCACGCCAGCCGGTGATCTTCTGGTCCTTGTTGTCGTAGATCGGGTAGCTGTTACGGCTGCCCTGGCGCAGGGTCACGCCTTTGACTTCGCGGGCCTCACCGAGGGCCTTGTTCAGGGTGTTGGTGATTTCGGCGGCAAGCTTGGCCGGGTCGCTGTTCTGCGATTCGGTGTAGAGGGTCACGATCATCTTGTCGCGGGCCACCTCCTGGCTGACCTCGGCGCGCAGGGAAATCTGGTTGTAATGCAGCTCATCGGCGGCCAGGGCTGGAAGGCTGGCCAGGGCGCCGACGCTGAGCGTGATGACGGCTGCACTGCGAGTGAAACGAGACATGGAAGCTCCTTGGGATGTGCGTGTTGGGTATGACTGTAGACGGTGGCAGTGGGTTCTTCGGGTTTACACATTACCTACACATGTGACGATGCCGACGAACGGTCATTTGCCCGGGCTGCGGCAAAGAGCCACACGCGCCGTGCCAGGCGGCCTGCTTCGTTTATACTCCTGCCGATCCGCCTGCAGCGCTCATCGGGAGAGCTCATGCTCGCCGCCGTAAAACTGACTTCCGCCACCCGCCAGAACCTCTGGCGCCTGACGTTCATCCGTACCCTGGTACTGGCCGCACAGGCCGGCTCCGTCGGGCTCGCCTATTGGTTCGACCTGCTGCCGCTGCCATGGCTGCAATTGGGCGTGACCCTGGGTTTCTCCATTGTGCTCTGTGTGTTTACCGCCATCCGGTTGCGCACCACGTGGCCGGTGACCGAGCTGGAATACGCCCTGCAATTGGCGTGCGACCTGTTTATCCACAGTGTGTTGTTGTATTTCTCCGGTGGTTCCACCAATCCGTTTGTTTCTTATTACCTGGTGCCACTGACCATCGCCGCCGTGACCCTGCCGTGGCGCTATTCGGTGGTGCTGTCGGGCATCGCGTTGACGCTGTACACCTTGCTGTTGGCGCGCTTCTATCCGCTGCAAACATTCCCGATCGCGCGGGAAAACCTGCAGATATACGGGATGTGGCTGAGCTTTGCGCTGTCCGCTGCGGTCATTACGTTCTTCGCTGCCCGCATGGCCGAAGAACTGCGCCGCCAGGAAGAACTGCGCGCGATTCGCCGTGAAGAAGGCTTGCGCGACCAGCAGTTGTTGGCCGTTGCCACCCAGGCCGCCGGCGCCGCCCATGAGCTGGGCACACCCTTGGCCACCATGAGCGTGCTGCTCAACGAAATGACCCAGGACCATCACGACCCGGCGTTGCAAGAAGATCTCGGCGTGCTGCGTGAGCAGGTCAAGCAGTGCAAGCAGACCCTTCAGCAGTTGGTGCGCGCCGCCGAAGCCAATCGCCGCCTGGCGGTGGAGATGCAGGACGTGACCCAGTGGCTCGATGAAGCCCTGAACCGCTGGCACCTGATGCGCCCCGAAGCCAGTTACCGTTTTCATCTATTAGGGCAAGGCACCGTGCCGCGCATGGCGCCGCCGCCGGACTTGACCCAGGCCCTGCTCAACTTGTTGAACAATGCCGCCGACGCCTGCCCCGAAGGCCTGGGCGTTCAACTGGACTGGGACCTGGAAAACGTCACCATCAGTATTCGTGACCACGGCGCGGGCGTGCCGCTGGCCATTGCCGAACAGATCGGCAAACCGTTCTTTACCACCAAGGGCAAAGGCTTCGGCCTCGGTCTTTTTTTGAGCAAGGCCAGCGTGACCCGCGCCGGTGGCTCAGTAAAACTCTATAGTCATGAGGAAGGCGGCACGCTCACCGAGCTGCGCCTGCCCCGTGTCGCACGAGGAGATATCGATGAGTGACGAGATCCAAGTCGAAGGCGAAGAACTGCCGCACCTGTTGCTGGTAGATGACGACGCCACCTTTACCCGCGTGATGGCGCGCGCCATGAGCCGTCGCGGTTTTCGCGTGAGCACCGCAGGCTCCGCCGAAGAAGGGCTGACCATCGCCCAGGCCGATCTGCCGGACTACGCCGCGCTCGACCTGAAAATGGACGGCGACTCCGGCCTGGTGCTGCTGCCCAAGCTGCTGGAGCTCGACCCGGAAATGCGCGTGGTGATCCTCACCGGTTACTCCAGCATTGCCACCGCTGTCGAAGCGATCAAGCGCGGCGCCTGCAACTACCTGTGCAAGCCGGCAGATGCCGACGACGTGCTGGCCGCGTTGCTGTCCGAACATGCCGACCTTGACACCCTGGTGCCGGAAAACCCGATGTCGGTGGACCGCCTGCAGTGGGAGCACATCCAGCGCGTGCTGACCGAGCACGAAGGCAATATCTCCGCCACCGCGCGGGCCTTGGGTATGCACCGTCGCACCCTGCAACGCAAGCTGCAGAAACGTCCGGTACGACGCTGAACCTAAGCTGAACAACCTGCTTCAGGCCGCGCGAAACGCTGAACCGATCACCTATGATCGGTTCAAACGCCTGCCTTCTTCCCTACGAGCCTGAACGATGAATCCGAACGCTGAGTACTCCGCGGTCAATGACGCTGTGCGTGGGCAATTCTTTCGCCGAACCTGGGCGATGATCACGCCTTATTGGCGAAGTGAAGAGAAGGGCAAAGCCTGGTTGCTGTTGGCCGCGGTGATCGGCCTGTCGCTGTTCAGCGTGGCAATTTCCGTATGGCTCAACCACTGGTACAAGGACTTCTACAACGCCCTGGAAAAAAAGGACACCGCCGCCTTCTGGCAACAGATCGGCTATTTTTGCGCTATCGCAGCGGTGGCTATTCTCGGCGCGGTATACCGCCTTTACCTGACTCAGATGCTGACCATTCGCTGGCGGGCGTGGCTCACCGAAAAGCACTTTGCGCGCTGGCTCGGCAACAAAAACTACTACCAGTTGGAGCAGGGCGGCTATACCGATAACCCGGACCAACGTATCTCCGAAGACCTCAATAGTTTTACCTCTAACACGCTGAGTCTAGGTCTTGGGCTGCTGCGCAATGTGGTCAGCCTGGTGTCGTTTTCCGTCATCCTGTGGGGCGTGTCGGGCAGCATTGACGTGTTCGGTATCACCATCCCCGGCTACATGTTCTGGTGTGCATTGGTCTACGCCGGCGTGGGCAGTTGGTTGACCCACCTGATCGGTCGCCGGTTGATCGGCTTGAGCAACCAACAACAACGTTTCGAAGCGGACCTGCGTTTCTCCATGGTGCGGGTGCGGGAGAATGCCGAGAGCATCGCCTTGTACAACGGCGAGGCTAACGAAAACCAGCGCTTGAGCACGCGATTCGGCAAGGTCTGGCATAACTTCTGGGACATCATGAAGGTGTCCAAGCGCCTGACATTCTTTACCGCCGGCTATGAACAGATTGCGATCGTGTTTGCCTTTGTGGTCGCCGCGCCCCGCTACTTTGCCGGGAAGATCGAGCTGGGTGAGCTGATGCAAATCAACTCGGCGTTTGGCAACGTGCAAGGCAACTTCAGCTGGTTTATCAGCGCTTATGCCGACCTGGCCGGTTGGCGGGCGACCAGCGACCGTCTCTTGAGCTTTCAGCAGGCCATGGATGAAAACGAGCAACGCCCGGCCGCCATTGAGGTGCACGCGGAAGGCGAACGCCTGGTGGTGCAAGGGTTGGGCATGAACCTGGCCGATGGCCGCCACCTGCTCACCGATGCCAACATGATCGTCGAGCCGGGTCAGCGCGTCATGCTCAGCGGCCGTTCCGGCAGCGGCAAAAGTACCTTGCTGCGCGCCATGGGCCATCTCTGGCCTGCGGGTCACGGCAGCATTCGCCTGCCGGCCAAGCGTTACCTGTTCCTGCCACAGAAACCCTACTTGCCGATTGG
The DNA here is from genome assembly GCF_020093335.1 of Pseudomonas fluorescens group sp. NCBI lineage: Bacteria > Pseudomonadati > Pseudomonadota > Gammaproteobacteria > Pseudomonadales > Pseudomonadaceae > Pseudomonas > Pseudomonas fluorescens group sp. The sequence continues at coordinate 23,412 of NZ_JAIOKW010000009.1, forward strand.
CACGTTGAAGGCGGTGTTAAGTTATCCACAGGACGACAGCGTCTACTCGGCAGAACTTTATGCACAGGTCCTGGAAACCTGCCGCCTGCCGCACCTGGTGGGGCGCCTGGATGAAGCCAATCACTGGCAGCGCATGCTCTCGCCGGGTGAGCAGCAACGCCTGGCCTTTGCCCGCGCGTTGTTGTTCGCACCGCAATGGCTGTATATGGACGAAGCCACGTCAGCGATGGATGAAGAGGACGAGGCGACGCTGTACCAGGCGCTGATTGATGAGCTGCCGGGTCTGAGCATCGTCAGCGTGGGTCATCGCAGCAGCCTCAAACGCTTCCATGGGCGGCATGTGCGGATCGAGGGTGGCTGGTTGCAGGAGCAACCACTGGCTTAAGGTCGCGTGCAGCCAGTGTGGGAGCACGCCCACACTGGATCTACCCTGTTCTGGAGAGCGAGCGTGCATAAAAAAGCCCGGCTGATCATCGATCAACCGGGCTTTTTAATTGCCTGAAGAGGACTTACTTCTTCAAGCCGTAATGCTCATCCAGCATGCCTGGGGCGTTCGGCGTCTTTGGCGCGTAGTCCCGTGGTGGCTCCTGGTTTTCCCGTGGCGGGGTCAGGCGTTCCCGTGGAGTTTGCGGTGCATCGGAATGCAACGCGGCCAGCAGACGCTGACGGGTGATGTCGTCGAGGGCCAGGCGGTTAGCGCCATCGGCGAGGTGATCCTGTACTTCCTGGTAGCTCTGGGTGAGCTTCTTGACCAGGGTCGCGGTGCTGTTGAAGTGGGTAACAACCTCGTTCTGATAACTGTCAAAACGTTCCTGAATGTCATCCAGCTGACGCTGCGTGCGGTTAGGCGCGGCATTCGGCAGCAAGCGAGCAACCAGGAATCCAATGGCGACACCGGCAACCAGGGCAAGAGTCGGCAACAACCAAACTAAGAGCGAGTGTTCCACGAGTCCTTCCTCTATAAACGGCTTTGCTTTACGTTAACGGCTCGGACCTGCGCTGTATACCGCGATTAAGCTCGCAATGATGCCATGCACAGACTTTTAGCTAGACGAGTCGACCCTTTGAGAGGTCACGGAGTTCATTCCTTGCTCATGCGTGAAACCCCCGTTTTGATCGATGGCCCGGTAGGCCAATTGGAAGCCCTGTACCTGGATCACCCCGAGCCACGTGGCCTGGCGCTGATCTGCCACCCTAACCCGGTGCAGGGTGGGACCATGCTCAATAAAGTTGTATCGACCCTGCAACGTACCGCCCGCGATGCCGGTTTGATTACCTTGCGTTTCAATTACCGTGGCGTCGGCGCCAGTGCCGGCACGCACGATATGAGCACCGGTGAAGTGGACGATGCCGAAGCGGTCGCCACGTGGCTGCGGGAAAAACACCCTGATCTGCCGATCACCCTGCTTGGGTTTTCCTTCGGCGGCTACGTGGCTGCCAGCCTTGGCGGGCGCCTGGAAGCCAAGGGTGAAAAACTCGCGCACCTGTTCATGGTCGCCGCTGCGGTGATGCGCCTGCGCGATACCGACACGCTTCCCCAAGGCTGCCCGCTGACCTTGATCCAACCGGAAACCGACGAAGTGGTCGACCCGCAACTGGTCTACGATTGGTCCGCCGCCCTGAAACGCCCCCATGAGCTGCTGAAAGTGGCAGAATGCGGACACTTTTTTCACGGCAAGCTGACCGATCTCAAGGATCTGGTGCTGCCGCGTCTCTCGAATTGATAGCAGTCTGATAAGCGATTACCCATGACGACTCGTACCCGTATCCTCACCGGCATCACCACCACCGGCACGCCGCACCTGGGCAACTACGCCGGTGCGATCCGCCCGGCAATCCTGGCCAGCCAGGACGCGAATGCCGACTCGTTCTACTTCCTGGCCGACTACCACGCCCTGATCAAATGCGATGACCCGCAGCGTATCCAGCGCTCGCGTATGGAAATCGCCGCGACCTGGCTGGCCGGTGGCCTGGATGTGAACCGGGTGACGTTCTATCGGCAGTCGGACATCCCGGAAATCCCCGAGCTGACCTGGCTGCTGACCTGCGTGGCCGCCAAGGGCCTGCTCAACCGCGCCCACGCCTACAAAGCCTCGGTGGACAAGAACGTGGAAACCGGCGAAGACCCGGATGCGGGCATCACCATGGGCCTGTACAGCTACCCGGTGCTCATGGCGGCGGACATCCTGATGTTCAACGCGCACAAAGTGCCGGTGGGTCGCGACCAGATCCAACACGTGGAAATGGCCCGTGACATTGGCCAGCGCTTCAACCACCTGTTCGGCAACGGCAAAGAATTCTTCACCATGCCCGAGGCGTTGATCGAAGAAAGCGTCGCCACCTTGCCGGGCCTGGATGGCCGCAAGATGTCGAAGAGCTACGACAACACCATCCCGTTGTTCACCAGCGCCAAGGACATGAAGGACGCCATCTCGCGGATCGTTACCGACTCCCGCGCGCCTGGCGAAGCCAAGGACCCGGACAATTCGCACCTGTTCACCCTGTACCAGGCGTTTGCCAGCAAGGCCCAAGAAGAAGAGTTCCGTGCCGAGCTGCTGCAAGGGCTGGGTTGGGGCGAGGCGAAAAGCCGTCTGTTCCAGCTGCTGGATGGCCAACTGGGCGAAGCCCGTGAACGCTACCATCAACTGATGTCACGCCCATCGGACATGGAAGACCTGCTGCTGGTCGGTGCCAAGAAGGCCCGTGCTGTGGCGGCACCGTTCCTGGCTGAACTGCGCGAAGCGGTGGGCCTGCGTTCGTTCGTCAACCAGGCTGCGGCGCCGGTTGCGGCCAAGAAGAAAGCGGCGAAAGCTGCACGGTTCGTGAGCTTTCGCGAAGACGATGGCAGCTTCCGCTTCCGCCTGCTGGCGGCGGATGGTGAGCAACTGCTGCTGTCGCGCCACTTTGCCGATGGCAAGGCGGCGGGCGTGGTGACCAAGCAGCTGCAGAGCGGTGACGCTTTGGACGTACGCACTGAGGCCCTGGGCTTCAGCGTATGGCTGGACGGTTCCGCCGTGGCAGACAGCGCCGAGTTCGCCGACGAAGCATCCCGTGATGCCGCCATCGAAGCCTTGCGCGTTGCGTTGACCCCCCTCGAGGATTAACCCGACCAAGGGTTGATTGCCATTATCCAGGGCCGTCGTTACAGTGACGGCCCGTTTTTGTTGCCTTGCTAACGAATTATGACGCCCCTAGAACGATATCAAGCTGATCTGAAACGCCCTGAATTCTTCCATGACGCAGCCCAGGAAACGGCGGTGCGTCATTTGCAGCGCCTGTACGACGACTTGGTCGCGGCCTCGCAGAGCAAGCCAGGCATGTTCAGCAAGCTGTTTGGCAAGAAAGACCACACGCCGGTCAAAGGCTTGTACTTCTGGGGCGGCGTCGGCCGCGGCAAGACTTACCTGGTCGACACCTTCTTTGAAGCGCTGCCGTTCAAGGAAAAGGTGCGCACGCACTTCCACCGCTTCATGAAGCGCGTGCACGAAGAGATGAAGACCTTGCCGGGCGAGAAAAACCCGCTGACCATCATCGCCAAGCGTTTCTCCGATGAAGCGCGAGTGATCTGCTTCGATGAGTTCTTCGTCTCCGACATCACCGACGCCATGATCCTCGGCACCCTGATGGAAGAACTGTTCAAGAACGGCGTGACCCTGGTCGCCACCTCGAACATCGTACCCGACGGCTTGTACAAGGACGGCCTGCAACGCGCGCGCTTCCTGCCGGCCATCGCGCTGATCAAGCAGAACACCGAGATCGTCAACGTCGACAGCGGCGTCGACTATCGCCTGCGTCACCTGGAGCAAGCGGAGTTGTTCCACTTCCCGCTGAATGAAGCGGCCCACGAAAGCCTGAAAAAGAGCTTCCGCGCCCTCACGCCGGAATGCACCCAGGCGGTGGAAAACGACAAGCTGATGATCGAGAACCGCGAAATCATCGCGCTGCGCACCTGCGATGACGTGGCCTGGTTCGAGTTCCGCCAACTGTGCGACGGCCCGCGTAGCCAGAACGACTACATCGAACTGGGCAAGATCTTCCACGCAGTGATCCTGAGCGGCGTGGAGCAGATGAGCGTTACCACCGACGACATCGCGCGACGTTTCATCAACATGGTCGACGAGTTCTACGACCGTAACGTCAAGCTGATCATCTCGGCGGAAGTCGAGCTCAAGGACCTGTACACCGGCGGCCGCCTGAACTTCGAGTTCCAGCGCACGTTGAGCCGCTTGCTGGAGATGCAGTCCCACGAGTTCCTGTCGCGCGGGCACAAGCCCTAAGCATCACGCAGATCAAATGTGGGGGCTTTTTGTGGTGAGCGGGCTTGTCCCGCGCTGGGCTGCGGAGCAGCCCCATTGGGTCTGCGGTGAACCCGTTGGGGGACAAGCCCCACTCACCACAACACGCCCTTTTCCACCTTTATTTCAGGCGGCCTGCTGAAACTGCTGCCGGTACTGGTTAGGCGACAACTCCGTGTGCTGCCTGAACAGCCGCGCAAAGAAGCTCGCATCGTCATACCCCACCTCATAACTGATGGTCTTGATGCTCTTGCGGCTGCCCGAGAGCAAGCCCTTGGCCGTTTCGATGCGCAAGCGTTGCAGATAATGCAGTGGCTTATCACCGGTGGCGGTCTGGAAGCGGCGCATGAAGTTGCGGATGCTCATGCCGTGTTCCCTGGCCACGTCTTCGAAGCGGAACTTGTCGGCGAAGTGCTCTTCGAGCCAGTGCTGGATCTGCAGGATAATCACATCCTGATGCAGCTTCTGCCCGCCAAACCCAATGCGTCCAGGGGAATAGCTGCGCTGCACTTCGTAGAGAATGTCGCGGGCCACGGCCTGGGCGATGTTGGCGCCGCAGAAACGTTCGATCAGGTAGATGTAGAGGTCGCACGCCGACGTGGTGCCGCCGGCGCAATACAGGTTGTCGGCGTCGGTGAGATGCTTGTCCTGGTTGAGCTGCACCTTGGGGAAGCGTTCGCTGAAGGCGTTGAAGAAGCGCCAGTAGGTGGTCGCCTCCTTGCCGTCGAGCAGGCCGGCTTCGGCCAGCCAGAACACCCCGGTGGCTTCGCCGCATAACACCGCACCGCGTGCGTGCTGTTCGCGCAACCACGGCAGCACCTGCGGGTAGCGCATGCACAAGGCGTCGAAGTCATCCCAGAAGGCCGGCAACACAATGATGTCGGCGTCTTCCAGGCCGCCATCCACCGGCATGATCACATCACTGAAGCTGCACACCGATTGCCCGTCGGGGCTGACCAGGCGTGTTTCGAATGCCGGGGTGAGGCCCAGGCCTTGTTGCCTGCCGTAACGCAGGCTGGCGAGGTGGAAGAAATCCTTGGCTTGCATGAGGGTTGAAGCAAATACCCGATCAATGGCCAAAATGCTGACGCGCCGCAACGGCGTGGAGATTTGGTTAGACATAATTTCATTTATTCTTATAGGGGAAAGTGGTCACCAGACGGCTGGATCGTCTTATTTTTTGTCGCATGTGTCCAGTGTCCTGTGATGCCTTCGGGGCATAGTCTCTGTGGGCTCGTCTTTGTCCGACAATCCACGCAGGTGAACCATGATTCCCAGAACCTTGTTCAGTCCGGAACACGAACTCTTCCGCGAGAGCGTGCGCACTTTCCTGGAAAAAGACGCCGCGCCGTTCCACGGGCAATGGGAGAAACAGGGCTATATCGACCGCAGTCTGTGGAGCAAGGCGGGGGAGGCGGGCATGTTGTGCTCCCACCTGCCGGAAGCCTATGGCGGGCTCGGTGCGGACTTTCTGTACAGCGCGGTGGTGATCGAAGAGATCAGCCGGCTGGGCCTGACCGGCATCGGTTTTTCCCTGCACTCGGACATTGTTGCGCCGTACATCCTGCATTACGGCAGTGAGGCGCTGAAGCACAAATACCTGCCCAAGCTGATCTCCGGCGAGATGGTCACGGCCATTGCCATGACCGAGCCGGGAGCCGGTTCCGATCTGCAAGGGGTCAAGACCACGGCGGTGCTGGACGGCGATGAGTATGTGATCAATGGCTCCAAGACGTTTATCACCAACGGCTACCTGGCCGAGTTGGTGATCGTGGTGGCCAAGACCGATCCCAAGGCGGGCGCCAAGGGCACCAGCCTGTTCCTGGTAGAGGCCGACACGCCGGGCTTCGACAAGGGCAAACGCCTGGAGAAGGTGGGTATGAAGGCCCAGGACACCTCGGAGCTGTTCTTTCAGGATGTGCGAGTGCCCAAGGAAAACCTGCTGGGCCAGGCGGGGATGGGGTTTGCCTATCTGATGCAGGAGTTGCCCCAGGAGCGCCTGACGGTGGCGATCGGCGCGTTGTCATCAGCCGAGGCGGCGCTGGCGTGGACCCTGGAATACACCCGCGAGCGCAAGGCGTTCGGCAAGGCGATTGCCGACTTCCAGAACACTCGCTTCAAGTTGGCGGAGATGGCCACCGAGATTCAGATCGGTCGGGTGTTCGTGGACAAGTGCATGGCGTTGCACCTGGAGGGCAAGCTGGACGTGCCCACGGCGGCGATGGCCAAGTACTGGGCCACGGACCTACAGTGCAAGGTGCTCGACGAATGCGTGCAGTTGCACGGCGGCTACGGCTTCATGTGGGAATACCCGATTGCGCGGGCGTGGGCGGATGCGCGGGTGCAGCGGATTTATGCGGGGACCAATGAAATCATGAAGGAGATTATTGCGCGGGCGCTTTGATTTTTGCGGGTCTTGAGTGCGTCATCGGGGGCAAGCCCCCTCCCACATTGGCATGCATTCCACGTGTGGGAGGGGGCTTGCCCCCGATAGCGGTCTACAGGTCAATCAAGGCGCAGGATTCGGATGATCCTTCTGAATCGCCTCAATCCCTTCCAGCACTTCCTTCGACAGCTTCAGGTCAGCACTGGCGATGTTGCTGTCCAGTTGCTCCAGTGACGTTGCGCCAATAATGTTGCTGGTCACGAACGGCTGTTGTGTCACAAACGCCAATGCCATCTGCGCCGGATCCAGGCCGTGCTCGCGCGCCAGTGCCACGTAACGGCTACACGCCGCCTCCGACTGCGGGTTGAAGTAGCGGCTGAAACGGCTGTACTCGGTCAGGCGTGCCTTGGCCGGGCGCGCGCGACCTTCGTACTTGCCGCTGAGCATGCCGAATGCCAGGGGCGAATACGCCAGCAGGCCGCATTGCTCACGAATCGCGATTTCCGCCAGGCCCACTTCAAAACTGCGGTTGAGCAGGTTGTAGGGGTTCTGGATCGACACCGCGCGGGACCAGCCACGGGCTTCGGCCAGGGCCAGGAATTTCATGGTGCCCCACGGGGTCTCGTTGGACAGGCCAATGTGGCGGATCTTGCCGGCCTTCACTTGCTCATCCAGTGCTTCGAGGGTTTCCTCAAGCGGAGTGAGGTCGTCTTCGTCCTTGTGCTTGTAGCTCAGTTGACCGAAAAAGTTGGTGCTGCGCTCCGGCCAGTGCAGCTGGTAGAGATCGATCCAGTCGGTTTGCAGGCGTTTGAGGCTGGCATCCAGGGCTTCGACGATGTGTTTGCGGTTGTGGCGCAGGTGACCATCGCGGATGTAGTCGATGGTGTTGCCGGGGCCGGCGATCTTGCTGGCGAGGATCCAGTCGGCGCGGTCGCCACGGCTTTTGAAGTAATTGCCGATATAACGTTCGGTGGTGGCATAGGTGTCGGCCTTGGGCGGCACCGGGTACATTTCCGCGGTATCGAGGAAGTTGATGCCGGCGGCCTTGGCCCGTTCGATCTGTGCGAAGGCCTCTGCCTCGCTGTTCTGCTCGCCCCAGGTCATGGTGCCCAAGGCGATCGCGCTCACGTTCAGATCGGTGCGGCCCAGCTGTCGATAATCCATCGGGTACTCCTTCGGGGAAAACAATCATAAAAGCAGGTTGAATTTTTTTTCGCAATCTGCATAATTGCCCACCTCTTTCTGCAGTGGAAGTGATGCGCCGCCTGCCGAAGAATCTTGCCGTTGAACGGACGCGCCGACCCGAGCCCCCGATAGCGTCTGTATCCGGCTGCCTTTGACTTGTCAAAGTACGCACTATTCAGTAAGATCCGCCGTCTAATTTACAGGGCGGCCCCTGAGGCTATTAAAGAATGACAACTTTTACTGCAAAACCGGAAACAGTTCAGCGCGACTGGTTTGTCGTCGACGCCGCTGGTCAGACCCTGGGTCGTCTGGCCACTGAAGTCGCCAGCCGTCTGCGTGGCAAGCACAAGCCTGAGTACACCCCTCACGTTGACACCGGTGACTACATCGTGATCATCAACGCTGAGCAGGTTCGTGTAACCGGCAACAAAGCAAGCGACAAAATGTACTACCGTCACTCCGGTTTCCCAGGCGGTATCAAGTCTTCCAATTTCGAAGGCCTGATTGCCAAGAAGCCTGAAGCCCCGATCGAAATCGCGGTCAAAGGCATGCTGCCTAAGGGCCCACTGGGTCGCGATATGTTTCGCAAGCTGAAAGTCTATGCGGGCGCTGTACACCCTCATGCTGCTCAGCAGCCCCAAGAACTGAAGTTTTAACGGAATAGTTCATTATGTCGGCGACTCAAAATTACGGCACTGGCCGTCGCAAAACCGCAACCGCACGCGTTTTCCTGCGTCCGGGCACTGGTAACATCTCGATCAACAACCGCACTCTGGACAACTTCTTCGGCCGCGAAACTGCCCGCATGGTAGTTCGTCAGCCGCTGGAACTGACCGAGACAGTTGAAAAGTTCGACATCTACGTCACCGTTATCGGTGGCGGTGTAAGTGGTCAAGCTGGCGCAATCCGCCACGGTATCACTCGCGCTCTGATGCAGTACGACGAAACCCTGCGTGGCGCTCTGCGCAAAGCTGGCTTCGTGACTCGTGATGCCCGTGAAGTTGAACGTAAGAAAGTCGGTCTGCGTAAAGCGCGTAAGCGTCCGCAGTACTCGAAGCGTTAATTCGCTTTACGTTCCACAAAAACGCCCAGCCTCCTCACGGAGCTGGGCGTTTTTTATTGCCTGCGATTTATACACAAATTTCGCCGTGACAACTTGCCACATCCGTAGACCCCCTATACTACAAGGCCTGGAGGCTGAGCCCAGGGCAATTCCCTTGTCATACGTGGGGCTTTTCATTACCATTCGGCAAAATTTTTATAAGTAAAGATTCAACACTTAGTAGACGCCTGATTTAACAGGCCAAAAAAGCTGATGGGAGAGGACTGAATGAGCAATGACGGCGTGAATGCAGGCCGGCGTCGCTTCTTGGTAGCAGCCACATCCGTGGTGGGTGCTGCAGGAGCGGTGGGGGCTGCGGTCCCGTTCGTGGGGTCATGGTTTCCCAGTGCCAAGGCGAAAGCCGCAGGTGCACCGGTGAAGGTGAATATCAGCAAGATCGAGCCAGGGCAGCAGATGATTGCTGAATGGCGCGGTCAGCCGGTCTTCATTGTTCGTCGTACCGAGGAAATCCTGGGGAATCTGAAAAAGATCGAAGGCCAGCTGTCTGACCCCAAATCTGAGAATTCCGACCAGCCCGCCTACGCCAAGAACGAAGTGCGTTCGATCAAGCCAGAGATCCTGCTGCTGGTCGGTCTTTGTACCCACCTGGGTTGCTCGCCTACCTTTCGCCCGGAAGTGGCCCCGGTCGATCTGGGCAAGGACTGGGTCGGCGGTTACTTCTGCCCCTGCCACGGCTCCCACTACGACCTCGCCGGCCGTGTCTACAAGTCCCAGCCTGCTCCGTTGAACTTGCCGGTTCCTCCGCACAACTACGAATCTGACGACATCATTGTCATTGGCCTCGACAAGGAGAACGCGTGATGAGCAAGTTCATGGATTGGGTGGATGCGCGCTTCCCCGCCACAAAAATGTGGGAAGACCATCTCAGCAAATATTACGCGCCGAAGAACTTCAACTTCTTCTACTTCTTCGGCTCCCTGGCACTGCTGGTGCTGGTCAACCAGATCGTCACCGGGGTGTGGTTGACGATGAGCTATACGCCGTCGGCGGAAGAGGCGTTTGCCTCCGTCGAATACATCATGCGTGACGTCGAGTACGGCTCGATCCTGCGCCTGCTGCACTCCACCGGCGCGTCGGCGTTCTTTATCGTCGTCTACCTGCACATGTTCCGTGGCCTGCTCTACGGCTCGTACCAGAAGCCCCGCGAGCTGGTGTGGGTGTTCGGCATGCTGATCTACCTGGCGCTGATGGCGGAAGCCTTCATGGGCTACCTGCTGCCGTGGGGCCAGATGTCGTACTGGGGCGCCCAGGTGATCATCTCGCTGTTCGGTGCGATCCCGGTGATCGGCAACGACCTGACCCAGTGGATCCGTGGTGACTACCTGATCTCCGGCATCACCCTGAACCGCTTCTTCGCCCTGCACGTGGTGGCCTTGCCAATCGTGATCCTCGGCCTGGTAGTGCTGCACATCCTGGCCCTGCACGAAGTGGGTTCCAACAACCCCGACGGCGTCGACATCAAGAAGCACAAGGACGAAAACGGCATCCCGCTGGATGGCATTCCGTTCCACCCTTACTACACCGTGAAAGACATTGTCGGCGTGGTGGTGTTCCTGTTCGTGTTCTGCTCGATCGTGTTCTTTTTCCCGGAGATGGGCGGTTATTTCCTCGAGAAGCCGAACTTCGAACAAGCCAACGCCTTCAAGACGCCTGAGCACATTGCCCCGGTCTGGTATTTCACGCCGTTCTACGCGATCTTGCGCGCAATCCCCGACAAGCTCATGGGCGTGATCGCCATGGGCGCGGCCATTGCGGTGCTGTTCGTGTTGCCTTGGCTCGACCGCAGCCCGGTCAAGTCCATGCGCTACAAAGGCTGGCTGAGCAAGATCTGGCTGTGGGTGTTCTGCATTGCGTTCGTGATCCTGGGCGTGCTGGGCGTATTGGCGCCGACCCCGGAGCGTACGTTGTTGTCGCAGGTCTGCACCTTCCTGTACTTCGCCTACTTCATTCTGATGCCGTTCTACACCCGGCTCGAGAAGACCAAACCGGTTCCGGAAAGGGTGACTGGCTGATGAAAAAGTTATTCGTTGCATTGATGCTTGCGGCCCTGCCGCTACTGTCCTTCGCTGCCGAGCACGGCGGCCCGGAACTGGAAAAAGTCGATATCGACGTGTCTGACAAGGCGGCTATGCAAGACGGCGCGCGTACGTTCGCCAACTATTGCATGGGCTGCCACAGCGCCAAGTTCCAGCGTTACGAGCGGGTGGCCGATGACCTCGGTATCCCCCATGAAATGATGCTGGAGAAGCTGGTGTTCACCGGTGCCAAGATCGGCGACCACATGAACATCGGCATGAAGCCTGCCGACGCCAAGACCTGGTTCGGCGCAGCACCGCCTGACTTGACTCTGGTGGCACGTGTACGCGGCACCGACTGGCTCTACGGCTACCTGAAATCGTTCTATGAGGACCCGGCGCGCCCTTATGGCGTGAACAACCGTGTGTTCCCGAATGTCGGCATGCCTAACGTTCTGGTCGGCCTGCAAGGCAAGCAAGTGGTAGGATGCAAGCAGATCCAGGTCGTTGAAGACGGCAAGAAGCAATACGATCCGTTGACCGGCACACCTTTGACTCATGAAGCGTGCGATCAACTGAAGATAGAAACCCCAGGTTCGTTGACGGACGAGCAGTTCGACGAGAAGGTCAAGAACCTTGTGACCTTCCTGGCCTACTCCGCCAACCCGGTCAAACTGCAGCATCAGCGCATCGGTACGTATGTGTTGCTGTACCTGGCCTTCTTCTTCGTATTCGCCTATCTGCTCAAACGCGAATACTGGAAGGATGTGCATTGATCCAACCGTAAGCAATTGCTGTTAATCTTGCGCGCCCAGCGGCATCTCTGAATACGTAGCGGTCTGGTTCTACCAGGCGTTACAGGGATGCTCCCTGGGCGCGCTCGTTTTTGAGCTTTCGATAATTTCAACAAGCGAGGAGGACCGCCATGGGCGTGACCAACCGGTTGGCCTGTTACTCCGACCCCGCCGACCACTATTCCCACCGAGTACGCATCGTGCTCGCAGAGAAGGGTGTCAGCGCCGAGATCATCAGTGTGGAAGTGGGTCGTCATCCGCCGAAACTGATCGAAGTGAACCCTTACGGCAGCTTGCCCACCCTGGTCGATCGTGACCTGGCGTTGTGGGAGTCAACCGTGGTGATGGAATACCTGGATGAGCGTTATCCGCATCCGCCTTTGCTGCCGGTGTACCCGGTGGCGCGTGCCAACAGCCGACTGCTGATCCATCGGATCCAGCGTGACTGGTGCGGGTTGGTGGATTCGATTCTGGATTCGCGTACAAAAGAAGCTGTTCGGGTGCAGGCGCGTAAGGAATTGCGCGAGAGCCTGACCGGCGTTTCGCCGTTGTTCGCGGATAAACCTTTTTTCCTCAGTGAGGAACAAAGCTTGGTGGATTGCTGCCTATTACCGATACTCTGGCGCTTGCCGATTCTCGGTATTGAACTGCCGCGGCCGGCCAAGCCGCTGCTTGATTACATGGAGCGCCAGTTTGCGCGTGAGGCTTTCCAGGCGAGTCTGTCTGGCGTCGAACGCGATATGCGCTAAGGCTTAAGGAGCCGCTGATGAACTCCAGTCGACCCTACCTGGTCCGCGCGCTCTATGAGTGGATTGTGGACAACGATTGCACCCCGCACATGCTGGTCAATTCCGAATTTCCTGCGGTTCAGGTACCGGAGGGTTTTTCCAGTGATGGGCAGATTGTGCTGAACGTATCACCCAGTGCGGTGCGTCACCTGCACATGGACAATGAAGCGGTGAGCTTCGAAGGGCGTTTCGGCGGGGTGCCGCATACGCTGTACGTGCCGATTGGCGCCATCCTCGGCATCTATGCCCGGGAGAATGGTCAAGGCATGGTGTTCGATCTGGAGTCGCCTTTCGAGGAAGATGAAGCGATCGAAAGCGAAGCGGGTGATGATTTGCCACCACCGGATTCCGAGCCACCGCGCCCTAGCGGCCGGCCGAGCCTGAAGGTGGTGAAATGATGGGCTTGACCTTCGGGTAGGCCGAAAAAATGCCTCGATCTGTGTCGGGGCATTTTTTTGCGCGCAGGATAGGGATGAAAGTCGTGCCCGGACGGTGATCGTACAACCACCATAGGCTATGATGCGTGTTCAAGCTCAACGAGAAAGATGATTCATCATGGAAAACGCCAACACCGCCCCTCGTCTTCCCCGCAAGCGCCGCAGCCTTGCCCAGGAATTGGTCACGGTGTTGTCCGAGCAGATCCGTGACGGCCAACTCAAGCGGGGCGATAAGCTGCCCACCGAGTCGGCGATCATGGACGCCCATGGGGTCAGCCGCACGGTGGTGCGGGAGGCTATCTCACGTCTGCAGGCGGCGGGGCAGGTAGAAACCCGTCATGGCATCGGCACTTTTGTGCTCGACACGCCAAGCCCGAGCGGCTTTCGCATCGATCCGGCCACGGTCGTGACCCTGCGCGATGTGCTGGCGATTCTGGAGCTGCGGATCAGCCTGGAAGTGGAGTCCGCCGGCCTCGCCGCATTGCGCCGCAACGATGAACAATTGGCCGCCATGCGTGCGGCGCTCGATGCCCTGAATGAAAGCGCGGCCCACGCCGGCGATGCGGTGGCATCCGACTTTGCGTTCCACCTGGAAATTGCGCTGTCCACCGGCAACCGCTACTTCACCGACATCATGACCCACCTGGGCACCAGCATCATTCCGCGTACCCGCCTGAACTCGGCGCGCTTGGCCCATGACGACCAGCAGCACTACATGGGGCGCTTGAGTCGTGAGCATGAAGAGATTTACGAGGCGATTGCGCGTCAGGATTCGGATGCGGCGCGGGCGGCGATGCGGTTGCATTTGACGAATAGTCGGGAGCGGCTGCGCCATGCCCATGAAGAGGCGGAGGCGCAGCGGGGTTGATTCTGTCGGTTGGGGCTGGGTTAGTTAGGCCAAATCGAAATCGATTTGGTCGACAGCGCCATTGTTGATATGGAAGTTTTTGCCCACGACTTCCAGAGGTGGATCACCGTCAAGTTGGATGGTGTCACCAATATTGGGGAGATCAACAGCGTCAATGTTCTGAGTTCCCCCTTTTGATTTATTGGAGCGGGATTTAAAGGTGCACTTTTTAGTAGCCATGATATGCCTCATTGATTTCAAGATGAGTAAATGGCCTCCAAGGTGACAGCGCCTCTGAGTCGTGCAGAGGTAACCCGGCGGTCGAATGCAAGCTACTGGAGTTTTATTGGCTCTCGATACTGTCAGAGTTGACAGTGGCGATGAACGGGCCCATGTGTGCGTTTACACACATGGGCACTGATTAGCTCAAGTCTGCGGGGTGTTCGGCTTGTAATCCTTGAGCAACAAATACGTACTCCACCCCCACCAATCATTCGTCCAGTGCTTGTCGTTCAGGTCATTCACCTCCTTGCGGCGCAGCACCTTATCTCCCTCCATCTTGAACAGCGGCGAGAAGTTATTCGCCGGGTTCTGCGCCGCATTCAGGTTCGGAACATACAGCGGCGCCTTGAAATTGGCCGGGGAGGGCGCGACACCGCTGATAAATGTCTCGAAGACCTCATCCGCCGAAGCCTGCACCGCACGTTTGACCTGCACCCGATTGTCCGCATCAATCGCGTCGAAGTAGCGTTTATCCCCATAGGCGTGCCACTGATCGCCCATGGCGTTACGCACCTTGAGCCCGAACTTGCTGTCTTCGTCATGCATGAAACGGCTGATCAGCGAACCCAGTTCACCGGGTGTCACCACCGCTGCGAGTTGTTTGCGCGGCACACGTAAATGGCCTGCCGAAAACAGATCGGTCAAAAAGTGATCAGCAAAACCGTTCATGGCATACGCCAGTTCCAGCGCCTGATCGGTGCCGGTCTGGTGAGCCACGACAGCTTGCTGCAACGCCGCCGTATGCCCCGCCAGATAGGCCGACAGCGCCCACTCGCCGAAGTGGTCGGCATTGTCCGCCGCCAACTTCAAATAGCGCCCCAGTGGAATCAGCGCCGACACTGCGCTGCCTCCGCCGGTGATACGGTTCCATTCTCCAGACAACGTATCGCCCAGCGCGTCGTAAGCCTCATGGGCCTGCTTGCCCTCCTTGACCGCCTGCTGGACCGCAGAAATCTCCTTTTGCATCACGGCAAGGATCTTGTGTGCTTCTTCGCGCGCGGCGGGCAGCACGGCCAGGGAGTTGAAGGCTGCGGTAAAGCGTTGCACGCGTTCGGCAGGGGAGGTGCCATCGCTGATGGGCTGGCCAGGAATGCCATAGAAGTCGCCGCCCAGGGCGATGACTTGGCCATACGTCAGCGCCAGTCCGTTGGGCAGGTGCAGTTCGATCTGGCGCGCGGGAATCGGCGCGGCATCTTTGACGAAGCGCAACAGGGTGTCATCGCCGATGGCGGTGTGTTCACCCCCTTCAAAACGCAGGGTGGGCGGTTTTTTTTCGGGTGCTGCGAGTTCAAGACCTGACATGTGAGCTCCTTGCTATGTCGTATGAATCTTCCTTAAATGCTGTATGTATATACAGCTTTAGCGAGCATAGAGGAAAAAAGTCCCACGTCAAGAACAGCGGTTTTGAAGTGTTCCGCCCCTGCATCTGCGAACGGTCGATGAATTGCAGTTGACGAAATTATTTATAGTTGTACGATGACGTACGACATCACCAAAACCAACAACAACCTTTCAATAGAAAGTCTTCGCCCAGGGTGTTCGAATAATGAATCCACAAGAACTGAAGTCCATCCTCTCCCACGGTCTGCTGTCTTTCCCGGTGACCGATTTCAATGCCCAGGGTGACTTCCACCAGGCGGGCTACATCAAGCGCCTGGAATGGCTGGCCCCTTACGGCGCTACCGCCCTGTTCGCTGCCGGCGGTACCGGTGAGTTTTTCTCCCTCGCTGCCAGCGAATATTCCCAAGTGGTGAAAACCGCCGTTGATACCTGCGCCACCAGCGTGCCGATTCTTGCCGGTGTCGGCGGTGCAACCCGCCAGGCCATCGAGTACGCCCAAGAGGCCGAGCGCCTGGGTGCCAAAGGTTTGCTGCTGCTGCCGCACTACCTCACCGAAGCCAGCCAGGACGGTGTTGCCGCCCACGTTGAAGCCGTGTGCAAGTCGGTCAAGATCGGCGTCGTGGTCTATAACCGCAACGTTTGCCGCTTGACTGCGCCCCTGCTGGAACGCCTGGCCGAGCGCTGCCCGAACCTGATCGGCTACAAAGACGGCCTGGGTGACATCGAGTTGATGGTGTCGATCCGCCGTCGCCTGGGCGACCGTTTCAGCTACCTCGGTGGCTTGCCGACTGCAGAGGTTTACGCCGCTGCCTACAAGGCACTGGGCGTGCCGGTGTACTCCTCGGCGGTGTTCAACTTCATCCCGAAAACCGCGATGGACTTCTACCACGCCATTGCCCGCGACGATCACGCCACCGTCGGCAAGATCATCGACGACTTCTTCCTGCCGTACCTGGACATCCGTAACCGCAAGGCCGGTTACGCCGTGAGCATCGTCAAGGCCGGCGCGAAAATCGCCGGCTATGACGCAGGCCCGGTGCGCACCCCGCTGACCGATCTGCTGCCGGAAGAATACGAAGCCCTGGCCGCGCTGATCGACAAGCAAGGTCCGCAATAAATTATCCACAAGGCCGCTGAGCAATCAGCGGCCTTTTGCGTCAGGAGAAGATTCGTGTCTCAAGCTCAACGTTTTGATAACTACATCAATGGCCAGTGGGTGGCCGGCGCTGACTATTGCGTCAACCTCAACCCGTCGGAGTTGTCCGATGTCATTGGCGAATACGCCAAGGCTGACGTTGCTCAAGTCAACACCGCCATCGATGCTGCCCGCGCCGCGTTCCCGGCTTGGTCCACTTCCGGGATCCAGGCTCGCCACGATGCCTTGGATAAAGTCGGCAGCGAAATCCTCGCCCGCCGCGAAGAGCTCGGCACCCTGCTGGCCCGTGAAGAGGGCAAGACCCTGCCCGAAGCCATTGGCGAAGTGACCCGCGCCGGTAACATCTTCAAGTTCTTCGCCGGTGAGTGCCTGCGCCTGTCCGGTGACTACGTGCCATCGGTTCGCCCGGGCGTCAATGTCGAAGTCACCCGCGAGGCCCTGGGTGTGGTCGGTTTGATCACGCCGTGGAACTTCCCGATCGCCATCCCTGCGTGGAAAATCGCCCCGGCCCTGGCCTACGGCAACTGCGTGGTGATCAAGCCCGCCGAGCTGGTACCGGGCTGCGCCTGGGCGCTGGCAGAGATCATTTCCCGTGCCGGTTTCCCTGCCGGTGTATTCAACCTGGTAATGGGCAGCGGCCGTGTGGTCGGTGATGTGCTGGTCAACAGCCCGAAAGTCGATGGCATCAGCTTCACCGGTTCGGTGGGCGTCGGTCGCCAGATCGCCGTCAGCTGCGTGTCGCGCCAGGCCAAAGTGCAGTTGGAAATGGGCGGCAAGAACCCGCAGATCATTCTCGACGACGCCGACCTCAAGCAGGCCGTCGAGCTGTCCGTACAGAGCGCGTTCTACTCCACCGGCCAGCGTTGCACGGCGTCCAGTCGCCTGATCGTCACCGCCGGTATCCACGACCAGTTCGTCGCGGCCATGGCTGAGCGCATGAAGTCGATCAAGGTCGGTCACGCCCTCAAAAGCGGCACCGACATCGGTCCGGTGGTTTCCCAGGCCCAGTTGGACCAGGACCTCAAGTACATCGACATCGGCCAAAGCGAAGGTGCGCGGCTGGTCAGCGGTGGCGGCCTGGTGACCTGCGATACCGAAGGTTACTACCTGGCGCCGACGCTGTTTGCCGACAGCGAAGCCGCCATGCGCATCAGCCGTGAAGAGATCTTCGGCCCAGTGGCCAACGTAGTGCGCGTCGCGGACTACGAGGCGGCGCTGGCCATGGCCAATGACACCGAGTTCGGTTTGTCGGCGGGCATTGCCACGACGTCGCTGAAGTACGCCAACCACTTCAAGCGCCACTCCCAGGCCGGGATGGTGATGGTCAACCTGCCAACCGCCGGTGTGGACTATCACGTTCCGTTCGGTGGCCGTAAGGGTTCATCCTATGGTTCGCGTGAGCAAGGTCGCTATGCGCAAGAGTTCTACACCGTGGTGAAAACCAGCTACATCGGTTCGTAATTCGCAACACCTGTGGAACCCGCTTGTGTGGGAGCTGGCTTGTCTGCATCGCAAGCGAGCCAGCTCCCACATAAAGCGGTCCGCAGTAGCCATACACACAACAATTACCCGCAAAAAAAATAATTAGTGGGAGTACTTCTAGATGCAAGCGACCAAGCCGACCCACGTCCGCTATTTGATCCTGCTCATGCTGTTCCTGGTGACCACGATCAACTACGCCGACCGGGCCACCATCGCCATCGCGGGCTCCAGCCTGCAAAAAGACCTCGGCATCGACGCGGTCACCCTCGGTTATATCTTCTCCGCATTCGGTTGGGCCTACGTGGCCGGGCAAATCCCCGGCGGCTGGCTGCTCGACCGCTTCGGTTCGAAAAAAGTCTATGCCCTGAGCATTTTCACCTGGTCGCTGTTCACCGTGCTGCAAGGCTATGTCGGTGAGTTCGGTGTCTCCACTGCGGTTGTCGCGCTGTTTATGCTGCGTTTCATGGTGGGCCTGGCTGAAGCGCCATCCTTCCCAGGTAACGCACGCATTGTGGCCGCCTGGTTCCCGACGGCCGAGCGCGGTACGGCATCGGCTATCTTCAACTCGGCGCAGTACTTCGCCACGGTGCTGTTTGCACCGCTGATGGGATGGATCGTCTACCGCTTCGGCTGGCAGCACGTGTTTATCGTGATGGGCGTGATCGGCATCGTGTTCTCGCTGATCTGGCTGAAAGTGATCCACAGCCCACGCCAGCACCCGATGATCAACGAAGCCGAGCTCAACCACATCGCCGCCAATGGCGCGATGGTTGATATGGACCAGGATAAGGGCAAGGGTAAGAAAACCGACGGTCCGAAATGGGATTACATCCGCCAGTTACTGACCAACCGCATGATGCTCGGCGTGTACCTGGGCCAGTATTGCATCAATGGCATCACCTACTTCTTCCTGACCTGGTTCCCGGTGTACCTGGTGCAGGACCGTGGCATGACCATCCTCAAGGCCGGTTTCATCGCCTCGTTGCCGGCGATCTGCGGCTTCATCGGCGGCGTGCTGGGTGGGGTGATTTCCGATTACCTGCTGCGCAAGGGCCATTCGCTGACGTTCGCCCGCAAGGCGCCGATCATCGCCGGCTTGCTGGTCTCCAGCAGCATCATTGCGTGTAACTATGTCGATGTTGAGTGGATGGTCGTGGGCTTCATGGCCTTGGCTTTCTTCGGCAAAGGCGTTGGCGCACTGGGCTGGGCGGTGGTGTCTGACACGTCGCCGAAACAAATCGCCGGTCTCAGTGGCGGCTTGTTTAACACCTTCGGTAACCTGGCCTCGATCACTACGCCGATTGTCATCGGCTACATCATCAGCACCACCGGTTCGTTCAAATGGGCCCTGGTGTTCGTCGGCGCCAACGCGCTGGTGGCAGTGTTCAGCTACCTGGTCATCGTTGGCCCGATCAAGCGTGTAGTACTCAAAGAGCCGCCAGCCAAGGGCCCTGAGTTGAACAACCTAACCGAAGCGCATTCCTGAGGGGCCGTGTGATGCAGTTGATTGAACATGCCGACTCGCCGCGCTCGATTCGTTTGCACGAGCGCGACAACGTGGTGATCGTGGTCAATGACCAGGGCGTACCGGCCGGGACGGAGTTCCCGGACGGCCTGGTGACCGTGGATTTCATCCCCCAGAGCCACAAGGTGACCCTGGAAGATATCCCCGAAGGCGGTCAGATTATTCGCTACGGCCAGACCATTGGTTACGCCTTGGCGCCGATTCCGCGCGGCAGTTGGGTCCAGGAAGATCAACTGCGCATGCCGACCGCGCCACCGCTGGACAGCTTGCCGCTGTCCACCGAGGTGCCTGAAACCCAGGCGCCGCTGGAAGGGTTTACGTTCGAGGGTTACCGCAATGCCGACGGCACCGTGGGCACGCGCAATATCCTCGGCATCACCACCACGGTGCAATGCGTTACCGGTGTGCTGGACCACGCGGTCAAGCGCATCAAGGACGAATTGCTGCCCAAATACCCCCACGTCGATGACGTGGTGGCGCTGACCCACAGCTACGGCTGTGGGGTGGCGATTACGGCGACGGATGCCTACATCCCGATCCGTACCGTGCGTAACCTGGCGCGCAACCCGAACCTGGGCGGCGAAGCCTTGGTGATCAGCCTGGGCTGCGAGAAATTGCAGGCCGGGCAGGTGATGCACGACAACGACAGCTCCGTCGACCTGAGCGAGCCGTGGTTGTACCGGTTGCAGGATTCCAGCCACGGGTTTACCGAAATGATCGAGCAGATCATGGCGCTGGCCGAGGTTCGCTTGAAGAAGCTCGACCAGCGCCGCCGGGAAACCGTGCCGGCGTCGGAGCTGATCCTGGGCATGCAGTGCGGCGGCAGTGATGCGTTTTCCGGCATCACCGCCAACCCGGCGCTGGGTTATGCCTCGGATTTGCTGCTACGGGCCGGGGCGACGGTGATGTTTTCCGAAGTGACTGAAGTCCGCGATGCCATTTACCTGCTGACTTCGCGTGCAGAGACGAAGGAAGTTGCCGAGGAGCTGGTACGGGAAATGGACTGGTACGACCGTTACCTGGCCAAGGGCGAGGCGGATCGCAGCGCCAACACCACGCCAGGCAACAAGAAAGGCGGGTTGTCGAATATTGTCGAGAAGTCCCTGGGCTCCATCGTCAAATCCGGCAGCAGCGCGATCAACGGCGTGCTGGGGCCGGGCGAGCGGTTCAAGGGCAAGGGCCTGATCTTTTGCGCCACGCCGGCCAGCGACTTTGTGTGCGGCACCTTGCAACTGGCAGCGGGGATGAACCTGCACGTGTTCACCACTGGGCGTGGCACGCCTTATGGGTTGGCCATGGCGCCGGTAGTGAAGGTCTCGACCCGTACAGAGTTGGCGCAGCGCTGGCCGGACCTCATCGATATCGACGCCGGGCGCATTGCCACCGGGCGCGCGACCATCGAAGAGTTGGGCTGGGAGTTGTTCCACTTCTACCTGGATGTGGCCAGCGGCAAGAAGCAAACGTGGGCGGAGCATCACAAGTTGCATAACGACATTACGTTGTTCAACCCGGCGCCGATCACCTAGGTCTTCTTGCTGGAATCAAGGCAGTGCCCTCATCAAGGCCTGGAGATGGGGGTAAACCTGTTTCGGGCTGTCAGCCCGGAGGATATGCCCGGACATCTCGGGCATAGGCTGCGTCGTGTAGTAGTCGGCGCAGACAAAGCCGTCAACCCAGCCATCGGCATACACCTGATGGTCGGAGCCAGCGTCTCCGACCATCAGGACGCTTCCCTGGAGCCGGCCGTTCTTGCGCCATTGCCGAACAATCTTGCTCTTGCCCCTGCTGGGGTTTATCAGTGGCGACGGTCGCGGGCACACGGCGCGTGATCCGGCCCAGAAAAGACGGTTGGCTTTAACGTCCTGTGCGTTGATATTCAGTGAGTGAGCAATGGGGGCAATCCACTCTGTGTATCCGCCGGAAAGGATATGCACTTGTGTACCTTCTTGCTGCAGGTTGTGCAGCGTTTGCACAAGCGCTGGGTCGAGGTTGCCAATGATCGCTTGGGTATAACGATGAACGTGATGCTTGCGCACGCACGCCAGGGTCTTCATCAAGTACAGCAATTCCCGGATATTGGCTTGGCCTGACAAGGCTTTGGGCACAATCAGTTTGAGTTGTTCCAGCGTTACCTGAGCGTTCGGGCTGTCGGCAATTGCCGATTTGACGATCTCAAGCGTGCTTTCGTGGTTCACCAAGGTCTGGTCGAAGTCGAAAATGACATGCGTTGCAGGGGGCGCTTTCATCGGCGTGCCTGCGCATCTATCTGGCGATAGCGGTGCTTATCCTCTCGGGTCCAGTGGGTCGCGGCAATTCCCAAGTGCTGGGCGATGCGTGCTTGTATCTGGTCGGCAAACGCTTGCCCGCTCTGATGCTCCTCGCGTTCCAGGCGTTCCAGATAGGTCATTTCGCAGACCATCCAGGGCATCATCAGCAAGCGTAGGAAACTCGCCAGGGCGGAGGCATGAAGCGGGCTTGCGACCAGGCCGAACGGAAGAATCAGGCGCCCGGCCAGTGGCACGACGGGTAACTGGCGGCTCAACAGCCCAGCCCGAAAGCGATACAAACCGTGGCCATTGTTAATGGTCGCTTCGGGGGTCGTGTAGAGAGCGGTCCCTTGGGGGTTGGTTCGCATCTTTTGCAGATTGCGGGAGAAGGTCTTCTTATCGGCACCGTTCCAGAAGTGCCCGCCCGAGCATTTGATCAGCAGCAAAGCCATGAGGGCGACAACCCGGTTGTAGCCGCTGGACGCCACCAGCGTTGCTCCAGGCATCGCCAGGATTGCAAATGGATCAATCACGCTGACGTGGTTGGCGGCCACCACACAACCGCTGGTGAGCGTTGAGATTTGTCGCGGTGACAGGGCGCACTTGATGCGAATGCCCAGTATCCAGAGAAGGCCTCGATACAGGATTCGCTTGGCGCCTACTGGAAGCGGCCAGGCGATCAGGCTCACCGCGATCATCGAGACCAGGCGCACACACGCCAGCACACAGCCGAAGGGCAGGTAAAGTTGCCGTAGAACGCTGGGGAACGCCCAGGTTTTCCGAGTGCACAGGCCTGCTATAGAGTGAAGGGGGTCGAGTGGCGGCACTTTGTTGTTCATGGTGGCTTACTCAGCAGTGTTTTTTTCAAGCCAGCTTTTTCTGCTCGGCAGTTTTCATTCGGCGTGAGAACCGATTGATTCGCTCCAGGTTGGCAGGGCTTATTTCTTTGAAGCGTTCACACGTAAGGTCGATCTTTGTGTGAGGGCCAAAGGCGGTTTCCATCACCTCTCCTGTGAGCTCCGGCATGTGCAAGAATGCTTTGTTCATTTCCAGCGCACGGTGATGGTTGACGTTGGTCAGTGTGTAAATGCGGTCAAAACCCACGTGCAAAAACCCGTACTCAAGTGCCAGGTGGATGGCAATAAAGGGGTAGGGTGTGCCCCAGTATTTTTTGAGGAAACGATTGCCAAAGTTAATGCCATGCTCTTTTTTCGAGAATCCGGCATAACCAATAAAGGGGCCGTCCAGGCCAATGCTTACAGCCCAGCGCGACCAGTTCTGCTCGGCAATTTCTTTTTTGAACGTTGATATTTCGTTTATGGCAGCGGCCCTGTCTCGCGTGCTGCCGGCCGAAATGAACTTCATTGCCTCGGGGTCGCTGAGCAGTTCGGTATAACCCTCAACGTCCTGATCATCCCAACTTCTGATATACACGTTGTGTAAATGGTTGAAGGATTTACGCATGAGCCCCTCTCGCGCCTCGAAATAATAGTGGTTTGCTGCTGAGTTGTGATTTCGTTACAGAGGGATTTTCAGGGGCGGCAATTATGAAGAAGAGGTGTGGAGTCCCATTTATGCGTAGGAGTCTGTGTAGCGTTGTGTGCGAGGAATACGTGATGGGTGAGATCCCGTGGTTATTTCATACGAAATAGGCACAGTTCCGAGTTCAAGTTTTTTTAGTTTGTATTGATGTGTCGAAATGAAGCGCGAGCAACCAGCGCGACTGCTTTATAATCGCAACCCCTGATAACA
The DNA here is from genome assembly GCF_020093335.1 of Pseudomonas fluorescens group sp. NCBI lineage: Bacteria > Pseudomonadati > Pseudomonadota > Gammaproteobacteria > Pseudomonadales > Pseudomonadaceae > Pseudomonas > Pseudomonas fluorescens group sp. The sequence continues at coordinate 47,087 of NZ_JAIOKW010000009.1, forward strand.
GGACTTAAGGCTGATACAGCATGCTCGCCATTTTCCTTGCGACGCTCACCATCACCGCGCCGGTGTTTGCCATGCTGTTTCTCGGTGTGTTGCTCAAGCGCCTCAACTGGATCAACGACAACTTTATCCACACCGCCTCGTCCCTGGTGTTCAATGTCACCATGCCGGCGTTGCTGTTCCTCGGCATCCTGCATGCCGACCTGCATTCGGCGCTCAAACCGGGTTTGCTGATCTACTTTGCCGTCGCCACGCTGCTCAGCTTTGCCTTGGCCTGGGGCTGGGCGATTTTCCGTTGCAAACGTGAAGACCGTGGCATCTATACCCAGGGCGCGTTTCGCGGCAATAACGGCGTGATCGGCCTGGCACTCGCGGCCAGTATGTACGGCGACTACGGTATCTCTCTCGGCGCGATCCTCGCCGCACTGGTGATCCTGTTCTACAACACGTTGTCCACCATCGTGCTGGCGGTCTACAGCCCAGTCATCAAGTCCGACCCGTGGAGCATCTTCAAAAGTGTGGTGGCCAACCCGCTGATCATCAGCGTGATTGTGGCCGCCCCGTTCGCCTATTTTCAGATCGGCTTGCCGGGTTGGCTGGAAAAATCCTTGGGGTACCTGGCAGACACCACGTTGCCGTTGGCGCTGATCTGCATTGGTGGCACCTTGTCGTTGGCCGCATTGCGCAAGAGCGGCAACATGGCCTTGAGCGCGAGCCTGATGAAAATGGTCTGGCTCCCGGTGGTCGCCACCCTGGGCGCCTGGCTGCTGGGGTTCCGAGGGCCGGAGTTGGGGATTCTGTTCCTGTATTTCGGCGCGCCGACGGCCGCTGCGAGCTTTGTCATGGCCAGGGCGGCCGAGGGCAATCATGAGCTGGCGGCGGCGATTATTGTGATCACCACCCTGATGGCGGCAGTGACCACGAATATCGGGATCTTTGTGTTGCAGGCGGGTGGTTGGATCTGAACGCTCGGGTGCCTGTGAGGGCCAATCGGGGGCAAGCCCCCTCCCACATGTGGATGGGTGAACACATTCATTGTGGGAGGGGCTTGCCCTCGATCGCTATCTGACCGTCACTGCTGATCTGCCTGATACGCCTCGATCACTTCCTGCGCCGCACGAAACGCATCAATCGCCGCCGGCACTCCGGCGTACACCGCGCAATGCAGCAGCGCTTCGCGGATCTCTTCCACGCTGCAACCATTGTTCAGCGCGCCGCGCACATGGCCCTTGAGTTCCTGCGGGCACTTCAGCGCGGTCAGGGCGGCGAGGGTGATCAGGCTGCGGGTTTTCAGCGACAACCCCTCGCGGTTCCACACACTGCCCCAGGCGTGCTCGTTGACGAAGTCCTGCAGCGGCTGGGTGAACTCGGTGGCATTGCCCAAGGCACGGTCGACGAATACATCCCCCATGACCTGGCGACGCATTTCAACCCCGGGCTTTTTTTGATCGGTCATTGCGATTCCCTCTTGTGTTGGCGGCGCCAGGCTCGCAGCGTGCTGAACAACAGAAACGCCACCAGCACTGGCAGGACGTAATACAGCATCAGTTGTTCAAGCTTGTTGGCCAGGGGCATGCCGGTGGTGAACGTCATTACATGCAGCCCGTACGCCAGGTACAGGCCCAGCAGCACAAGGCCTTCGGCACGGGTCACGCGGTAACCGGTGTAGAACACCGGCAGGCACAGCACCACCACGCCGAGCATCACCGGCAGGTCAAAGTCCAAGGCATTCGGCGAAACCGACAGCGGCGAGGGCGCGAGCAAGGCGGTCAGCCCCAATACGCCGAGCAGGTTGAACAGGTTGCTGCCGATCACGTTGCCCACGGCAATTTCCCGCTCGCCGCGCAGGGCGGCAATCAGCGAGGTGGCCAGGCACGGCAGCGAGGTGCCGACACCGATCAGCGTCAGGCCGATGATGCGTTCCGACAGGCCCAGGTCGCTCGCCACGTCCACGGCAGCGCCGAGCAACAGATGCCCGGCCAGCACCAGAATCAGCAGCCCGCCGAGCATCAACAGCACGCTGCTCAGCCATGGCGCCCTGGCCACGGTGTCCAGCGTGCGTGGGCGTCGGGAGTGGCGCGTCTGGTAATGCAGCACGCCGAGGTAGGCGATCAGGGCCACGAGCAACAGCAGGCCGTCGACGGGTGTGAGCTCTTCATTGGCTGCCAGGGTAAACACCAGCAGGCCGGCCAGGATCATCACCGGGATATCCAGGCGTACCAGTTGCCGGGAGACCCGCAGCGGAATGATCAGCGCCGACAGGCCCAGGGTTACAAGGATGTTGAAGATGCTGCTGCCGATCACGCTGCCCACGGCGATATCCGTATTGCCGGCCAGGGTGGCCTGCAGGCTCACGGTCATCTGTGGCGCGCTGCTGCCGAAGGCGACGATGGTCAGGCCAATGATCAACGGCCGCACCTTGAGGCTCGCGGCCAGGCGTACGGCGGCCCGCACCAGGATTTCGGCGCCGACGATCAGCAGCAGGAGGCCGCTGACCAATTCCAGAAGGCTCCAGGGGGAGAGGGCGGTTAGTCCGAAAATGGCCGGGCCTCCATCGTCAGTTGCTCAAGGCTTGTACGCGCACGCGTGCGGTGCCGCTGCTGATCATACCCAGCTGCTCGGCGGCCTTGCGTGAAAGATCAATCAAGCGCCCACGGGTATGCGGGCCGCGATCGTTGATGCGCACAACCACGGATCTGTCGTTGTCGAGGTTGGTGACCTTGACCTGGGTGCCGAAGGGCAATCGCCGATGGGCGGCGGTCAAGGCGTTCTGGTTGAAAGGTTCACCGCTGGCAGTCTTGTTGCCATGGTGTTTGGCGCCGTAATAGGAGGCGGTGCCGGTTTCGTCGTAACCGTTGGGGTTGATGACGCCGCTGGCGCAGCCGGCCAGCAGGGAGGACAGGATCATCAGGCCGAGTAGGCGCTTCATTCAAGGTATCCCCATATCAAAGGTGGAAGGGGCTTACGTGGGAGGGGGCTTGCCCCCGATAGCGGTGTATCAGCCAAGCATTCGTCAGCTGACACTCTGCAATCGGGGGGCAAGCCCCCTCCCACCTTGGTCCGAGCCGAGCATGAGATCTCAGTCGGCCCCTTCATCGCTATCAGCCTTCAAGCTTGCTTTTCAGCAGCTCGTTCACCTGTTGCGGGTTAGCCTTGCCTTTGGAGGCTTTCATCGCCTGACCCACAAAGAAGCCGAACATCTTGCCGCGCTTGGCTTCGTCTGCCGCACGGTATTGCTTGACCTGCTCGGCATTGGCCGCGAGCATTTCATCCAGCACGGCCGAGATGGCGCCGCTGTCGGTGACTTGCTTGAGGCCACGCTTCTCGATGATCTCGTCGGCACTGCCTTCACCGCTGGCCATGGCTTCGAACACGGTCTTGGCAATTTTGCCGGAGATGGTGTTGTCCTTGATGCGCAGCAGCATGCCGCCCAGTTGCTCGGCGGTGACGGGGGCTTCGTCGATTTCCAGGCCCTGTTTGTTCAGCAGGCTGCCCAGCTCGACCATCACCCAGTTGGCCGCCAACTTGGCGTCACCGGCGATGCTCACGACTTTTTCGAAGTAGTCGGCTTGTTCGCGGCTGGAAGCCAGCACGCTCGCATCGTAGACCGACAGGCCGAACTGCGCCTGGAAGCGTTCGCGTTTTTGCGGCGGCAATTCCGGCAGAGTAGCGCGGATGTCATTGAGGAACGAATCCTCGATCACCACCGGCAACAGGTCCGGGTCGGGGAAGTAACGGTAGTCGTTGGCTTCCTCTTTGCTGCGCATGGCGCGGGTTTCGTCTTTGTTCGGGTCGTACAGGCGGGTTTGCTGGATCACTTTGCCGCCGTCCTCGATCAGTTCGATCTGGCGACGCACTTCGGTGTTGATCGCCTTCTCGATGAAACGGAACGAGTTGACGTTCTTGATCTCGCAGCGAGTGCCGTACTCGGCCTGGCCTTTGGGGCGTACCGACACGTTGCAGTCGCAGCGCAGCGAGCCTTCGGCCATGTTGCCGTCGCAGATGCCCAGGTAACGCACCAGCGCGTGGATGGTCTTGACGTAGGCCACGGCTTCCTTGGCGCTGCGCATGTCCGGTTCGGAAACGATCTCCAGCAGCGGTGTGCCGGCGCGGTTCAGGTCGATGCCGGTGGCGCCGTTGAATTCTTCATGCAGGCTTTTGCCGGCGTCTTCTTCCAAATGTGCGCGGGTTACGCCGACGCGCTTGATGGTGCCGTCTTCCAGTGGGATGTCCAGGTAGCCCTTGCCGACGATCGGCAATTCCATCTGGCTGATCTGGTAGCCCTTGGGCAGGTCCGGGTAGAAGTAGTTCTTGCGCGCGAACACGTTGTGCTGGCCGATCTCGGCGTCAATCGCCAGGCCGAACATCACCGCCATGCGCACCGCTTCCTGGTTCAGCACCGGCAGCACGCCGGGCATGCCCAGGTCTACCAGGCTCGCCTGGGTGTTGGGCTCGGAGCCGAACGTGGTGGCGCTACCGGAGAAAATCTTCGATTGGGTGGCGAGCTGGGTATGAATCTCCAGCCCGATCACAACTTCCCATTGCATAGTGTTCTCCTCAGAAGCCGGTAGGGGTGCGAGTGTGCCAGTCGGTGTTCAACTGGTACTGGTGCGCCACATTGAGCAGGCGGCCTTCCTGGAAATACGGGGCGAGCAATTGCACGCCGACCGGCAGGCCATCGACGAAACCGGCGGGCATGGACAAGCCCGGCAGGCCCGCGAGGTTGGCGGTGATGGTGTAGAGGTCTTCCAGGTACTCGGCAATCGGGTCGCCGGTCTTGGCGCCGATCTTCCAGGCCGGGTTCGGCGTGGTCGGGCCGAGGATCACGTCGACTTCTTCAAAGGCCGCCATGAAGTCGTTCTTGATCAGGCGACGGATTTTCTGCGCCTTGAGGTAGTACGCGTCGTAGTAGCCCGCCGACAGGGCGTAGGCCCCGACCATGATCCGGCGTTGTACTTCGGCGCCGAAGCCTTCGCCACGGGAGCGTTTGTACAGGTCGGTGAGGTCTTTCGGGTTTTCGCAGCGGTAGCCGAAGCGCACGCCGTCGAAACGCGACAGGTTGGAAGAGGCTTCCGCTGGCGCGATCACATAGTAGGCAGGAATCGCGTGCTGGTTGTTCGGCAGGCTGATTTCCTTGATCACTGCACCGAGGCCTTCCAGCGTCTTGACGCTGTTGTGCACCAGCTCGGCGATACGCGGGTCGAGACCGGCGCTGAAGTATTCCTTCGGCACGCCGATGCGCAGGCCCTTGATCGAGGTGTTCAGGCTGGCGCTGTAGTCCGGCACGGGCTCATCGATGCTGGTGGAGTCCTGTTTATCGAACCCGGCCATACCTTGTAACAAAATTGCGCAGTCTTCAGCAGTGCGGGCCAGGGGGCCGCCCTGATCCAGGCTGGAGGCGTAGGCGATCATGCCCCAGCGGGAAACGCGACCGTAGGTCGGCTTCAACCCGGTAAGGTTGGTGAACGCCGCCGGCTGGCGGATCGAACCGCCCGTGTCGGTGGCCGTGGCAGCCGGCAGGAAACGCGCGGCAACGGCGGCGGCCGAACCACCGGACGAACCACCGGGCACGTGGTCGAGGTTCCACGGGTTTTTCACCGCGCCGTAGTAGCTCGACTCGTTGGCCGAACCCATGGCGAACTCGTCCATGTTGGTCTTGCCCAGGGTCACAGCCCCGGCGGCAGCCAGCTTGGACACCACGGTGGCGTCGTAGGGGGCCTTGAAGTTGTCGAGCATCTTCGAGCCGCAACTGGTGCGAATGCCCTGGGTGCAGAACAGGTCCTTGTGGGCGATAGGGGCGCCCAGCAGTGCGCCCTGTTCACCGTTGGCGCGACGTGCGTCGGCAGCCTTGGCCTGGCTCAAGGCCAGCTCTTCGGTGAGGCTGATGAAGCTGTTGACCTTCGGATCGTGCTCGGCGATACGCGCCAGCAGGGTCTTGGTCAGCTCTTCGGAAGAAAACTTTTTGTCGGCGAGACCGCGGGCGATCTCGGCCAGAGTCATGTGATGCATTGCAGGCTCTTTCCCTTTAGTCGATGACTTTCGGAACCAGGTACAGGCCGTTTTCGACCGCTGGCGCGATGGACTGGTAGGCCTCGCGATTATTACTTTCGGTCACGACGTCTGCGCGCAGGCGCTGGCTGGCTTCCAGCGGGTGAGCCAGGGGCTCGATGCCGTCGGTATTCACGGCCTGCATTTGGTCGACCAGCCCGAGAATACTGTTCAGGGCTGCGGTGGTCTGTGGAAGATCGTCTTCATTCAGGCCAAGCGAGGCCAAATGCGCGATTTTTTCCACATCGGAGCGTTCAAGCGTCATGGGAATCTCCAGTGGAAAACAGAACGGAGGCTGTCCGTGTGTTAGATTGTCGGAACACTACCGCATTTCTACGGTCTTACGGCCGCGATTGTGGGGGTTGGTGCACAGAAAGTCGGCCAATTTAGCACATTGGCGCCTTGCCCAAAATCCCTGTCGTTGTTAGAGTTTGCCGCACTTTTTTACCCACGCGTTGCCTAGGGTCCCTTTCCCATGTTCAAGAAACTGCGTGGCATGTTTTCCAGCGATCTTTCCATTGACCTGGGCACTGCCAACACCCTTATTTACGTGCGCGAGCGCGGTATCGTCCTGAATGAGCCATCGGTTGTGGCCATTCGGACCCATGGTAATCAGAAAAGTGTCGTTGCCGTCGGCACCGAGGCCAAGCGCATGCTCGGCCGTACACCAGGCAATATTGCTGCCATTCGTCCGATGAAAGACGGCGTGATCGCCGACTTCAGTGTCTGCGAGAAGATGCTGCAGTACTTCATCAACAAGGTTCACGAAAACAGTTTCCTGCAGCCCAGCCCTCGTGTGCTGATCTGCGTTCCATGCAAATCCACCCAGGTTGAGCGTCGTGCCATCCGTGAATCGGCCCTTGGTGCCGGTGCTCGCGAAGTGTTCCTGATCGAAGAGCCGATGGCTGCTGCGATCGGTGCCGGCCTGCCGGTAGAAGAAGCCCGCGGTTCGATGGTGGTGGATATCGGTGGTGGTACCACTGAAATCGCCCTGATTTCCCTGAACGGTGTGGTGTATGCCGAATCCGTACGCGTAGGCGGCGACCGTTTCGACGAAGCGATCATCACTTATGTGCGTCGTAACTACGGCAGCCTGATCGGCGAATCCACCGCCGAGCGCATCAAGCAGGAAATCGGTACCGCTTATCCGGGCGGCGAAGTGCGCGAAGTCGATGTTCGCGGTCGCAACCTGGCCGAAGGCGTTCCACGTGCCTTCACCCTGAACTCCAATGAAGTGCTGGAAGCTCTGCAAGAGTCCCTGGCTACTATCGTTCAGGCCGTGAAGAGCGCCCTGGAGCAATCGCCGCCGGAACTGGCTTCCGATATCGCCGAGCGTGGGCTGGTGCTGACCGGTGGTGGCGCCTTGCTGCGCGACCTCGACAAGCTGCTGGCCCAGGAAACCGGCTTGCCGGTGATCGTCGCCGAAGACCCGCTGACCTGCGTCGCCCGTGGCGGTGGCCGTGCACTGGAAATGATGGATAAACACACCATGGACCTGCTTTCCAGCGAATAAGCATTTGCTGATTAGCCCATGTTTCGCCCGCAGGCAGCACTTTGCAGTGCTGCCTGTTGGCGTTTATCTTCTTCAATCTGCATCCAGGCCGGTTAGATGCCGTATGAATAAAGAGAACATTTGCCTGGGAGGAGCGGCTTATTAAACCGCTTTTCGCCAAAGGCCCCTCATTGGGCGTACGCCTGTTGGTGCTGGTCGTGCTTTCGGTCGCGCTGATGGTGGTCGATGCCCGCTTTGCACTGCTCAAGCCCGTGCGTAGCCAGATGTCGCTGGTGTTGATGCAGACTTACTGGATCACCGACCTGCCACAACGTCTCTACCAGGGCGTGGCCAGCCAATTCGGCAGCCGCACCGAGCTGGTCGCCGAGAACGAAAAACTCAAGACCGAAAACCTGCTGTTGCAGGGGCGCATGCAAAAGCTCGCGGCCCTCACCGAGCAGAACGTTCGGCTGCGCGAGTTGCTCAATTCCTCCGCACTGGTCAACGAAAAGGTCGAAGTGGCCGAGTTGATCGGCATGGACCCCAACCCCTTCACCCATCGCATTATCATCAACAAGGGTGAGCGCGACGGTGTGGTCCTTGGCCAGCCAGTGCTCGATGCCCGTGGCCTGATGGGCCAGGTGGTTGAGCTGATGCCCTACACCTCACGGGTGTTGCTGCTGACGGACACCACCCACAGCATTCCGGTGCAGGTGAACCGCAACGGCCTGCGTGCGATCGCCAGCGGCACCGGTAACCCTGAACGGCTGGAGTTGCGCCATGTGGCCGATACTGCCGACATCAAGGAAGGCGACTTGTTGGTCAGTTCCGGCCTGGGTCAGCGTTTCCCGGCGGGTTACCCGGTGGCGACCGTCAAGGAAGTGATCCACGATTCCGGCCAGCCGTTCGCCATTGTGCGTGCCGTGCCTACCGCCGCCTTGAACCGCAGCCGCTACCTGCTGCTGGTGTTCAGTGACAACCGCACCCCGGAAGAGCGCGCCAACGACGCCGCCCAGGCCCAGGAGGCGGAAGACAAACAAAACGGTACAGCGCCGATCGTTCCCACAACCGTGCCGAAACCGGCATTCGTGGGGCCGCCCGCGCCTGTCGCTGCTCCGGCAGCGCCGGTGGTCACCCCGGTCAAACCGGCAGCCCACAGCGCACGCCCGGTTAAACCGGCAACGACTAAGCCACCGGCCACCACGCCGACCACCACGCGGCAGAGGGAGGAATAATGGCCGGTACTCATTCGCGCAATGGCTGGATCGTCTGGCTGACCTTCGCCATTGGCTTGCTGCTCAGCGTTTCGCCGCTGCCGCAGTTCATGGAAATCCTGCGCCCGCTCTGGCTGGCTTTGCTGCTGGCCTTCTGGTCGCTGAACCTGCCGCACAAAGTGGGTATGGTCACGGCGATGTTCCTGGGCTTGGCCGAGGATGTGCTCTATGGCACCTTGCTGGGCCAGAACGCGTTGATCCTGACCCTGATCACCTTCCTGGTGCTGTCGTTGCAGCAGCGCCTGCGCATGTTCCCGATGTGGCAGCAGTGCCTGGTGATCCTGGTGATCTTCGGCCTGGCACAGCTTGTTCAACTGTGGCTCAGCGCCTTGACTGGCAATCGCCAGCCAACCCTGGCGCTGGTGCTGCCGGCCCTGGTCAGTGCCTTGCTGTGGCCGTGGATCAGTTTCGGTCTGCGCGGGCTGCGTCGTCGTTATAAAATCAATTGAATGGATTGCGAGGCTCTGCCTGGTTATCGAACCCTACAGGGAGAGTCTGCAATGAATTCGCTTTACTTGGCCTCGGGCTCTCCGAGGCGGCGTGAACTGCTGACCCAGATCGGTGTGCCCTTCACCGTGGTCAGCGCCGCCATTGATGAAACGCCTCTTACAAACGAAACCCCTGTTTCCTACGTCGAGCGCCTTGCGCGCGGCAAGGCAACGGCGGGTTTTGCTGCGCTTGAGCACACAACAGGCGCCTGCGTGCTGGGCGCCGATACCGCCGTGATTGTCGATGGCAAGATCCTTGGCAAACCGGTGGATCAGGCCGATGCCCTGGCCATGTTGACGGCCTTGGCGGGACGCGAACATGAAGTCCTTACCGCCATCGCGCTCACTGACGGCCAGCGCTGCGAAGCGCGCTGTGTCAGCAGTCGAGTGCTTTTCCGTGGGATTTCCGTCGAGGAGGCTACAACCTACTGGCACAGTGGCGAACCCCATGACAAAGCGGGCGGCTATGCTATCCAAGGCCTGGGTTCGGTGTTTGTCGCCGGGCTCAATGGCAGTTATTCCGCTGTGGTAGGCCTGCCGGTGTGTGAAACCGCGCAACTGCTCGATCAATTCGGCATACCCTGTTGGCAAAACATCACCGCGCGCTGAACGCCGTACGCCAGCGCCCAGCCTTAAGCGATCGGTCACTATTGTGAAAACGCCTGAACGAGACCCAGCCATGAGTGAAGAGATTCTGATCAATATCACGCCGATGGAATCGCGCGTGGCGGTGGTAGAGAACGGTGTTCTGCAAGAAGTGCACGTGGAGCGCACCCAGAAGCGCGGAATTGTCGGCAATATCTACAAAGGCAAGGTGGTGCGCGTATTGCCGGGCATGCAAGCGGCATTCGTCGACATCGGCCTGGACCGCGCGGCGTTTATCCATGCTTCGGAAATTTCCCTGCGCGAAGGCCCTGCGGTAGAAAGCATCAGCGCCCTGGTGCATGAAGGGCAAAGCCTGGTGGTACAAGTCACCAAGGACCCCATCGGCTCAAAGGGCGCACGCCTGACCACTCAGCTGTCGATTCCTTCGCGGTACCTAGTTTATATGCCGCGCACTGCCCATGTCGGCATTTCCCTGAAGATCGAAGACGAAGCCGAGCGCGAACGCCTGAAGAAAGTGGTCAGCGACTGCGTGGCGGCCGAAGGCATCAAGGAGGCGGGCGGTTTTATCCTGCGTACCGCCGCCGAAGGTGCCGGTGCCGATGAGATCCTGATGGACATCCGCTACCTGCGACGCCTGTGGGACCAGATCGATGCCCAGATCAAGACCATCAGTGCGCCAAGCGTTATTTATGAAGACCTGGGCCTGGCCCTGCGCACGCTGCGCGATTTGGTCAGCCCCAAGATTGAGAAAATTCGCATCGACTCGCGGGAAACTTTTCAGCGCACCACGCAGTTTGTTGCCGAGCTGATGCCGGAAATTGCCGACCGCCTGGAACATTACCCTGGCGAGCGACCGATCTTCGACCTGTATGGCGTCGAAGACGAAATCCAGAAGGCCCTTGAGCGCAAAGTGCCGCTCAAATCCGGCGGCTACTTGGTGGTCGACCCGGCGGAGGCCATGACCACCATTGACGTCAACACCGGTGCGTTTGTCGGCCATCGCAACCTTGAAGAGACCATCTTCAAGACCAACCTCGAAGCGGCGACCGCGATTGCCCGCCAGCTGCGCCTGCGTAACCTGGGCGGCATCATCATCATCGACTTCATTGACATGGAAGACGAAGAGCACCAGCGCCAAGTGTTGCGTACCCTCGAAAAGCAGCTGGAACGCGATCACGCCAAGACCAATATCATCGGCATCACCGAGCTGGGCCTGGTGCAGATGACCCGCAAGCGCACCCGCGAAAGTCTCGAGCAAGTGCTGTGCGAGCCGTGCAGCAGTTGCCAGGGGCGCGGTAAGTTGAAGACCCCGGAAACGGTTTGCTACGAGATTTTCCGGGAAATCTTACGAGAGGCACGTGCCTACCAGGCCGAAGGTTATAGAGTGCTCGCCAACCAGAAAGTGGTCGACCGGTTGCTGGACGAAGAGTCCGGTAACGTGGCCGAACTGGAGGGGTTTATCGGGCGCACCATTCGTTTCCAGGTTGAAACCATGTATTCACAGGAACAATACGACGTGGTGCTGCTCTGATCCTCATTCGTTTACTTTTCAAGAGACCGGCCGACCTTGATCTGCCGTCCGACTACCGCCTTGAGGGTCGCCTGACATGGAGCGTCTGATACGCTTTTTTGCCGCTTTGACCCGTTGGGGCCTGGGCCTCTGCGCGTTGCTGCTGGTATTGGCGGCGGTGTACGTGAGCCTCGGTCGTGAGTTGACCCCGCTGGTGGCCGAGTACCGTGCCGAAGTCGAGGTCAAGGCCCAGGCTGCGGTGCAGATGCCTTTGCACATCGGCAGCCTCGAAGGCCGCTGGAGCGGCTTCGCGCCGGTATTGCTGGCCCATGATGTGATGGTGGGCGAGGGCAGCAGTGCCTTGCGCCTGGACCAGGTCGAAGTGGTGCCGGATATCTGGGCCAGCCTGATGGCCCGCGAAGTCCGCATTGCGCATCTGCAGGTCAGTGGCCTGCAACTCAGCGTCAAGGAAGACAAGGACGGGCATTGGGCACTGCAAGGCCTGCCGGTGCAGGACGACCAGCCGCTGGACCCGGAGCAGTTGCTCAAGCGCATGCAAGTGGTCAAGCGCGTGTCCCTGCTCGACAGCCAGGTGACGTTGCAACCGTTTGACCATGCACCGGTGACCCTTACCTATGTCGGCCTGAGCCTGCACACCGGCGCCACCCGCCAACGCCTGGACGCGCGCCTGACCCTGCCCGACGGCCAGCCCCTTGCCGTCAGCCTGCGCACCCGTATTCGCGCCAGCCAGTGGAAGGAGGGTGAAGTCCAGGCCTACCTGAGCCTGCCGCAAAGCGATTGGGCCAAGTGGATTCCGGCCAAGCTGACCCAACAGTGGAAACTCACCCAATTCAAGGCCGGCGGCGAATTCTGGCTGAACTGGGCCAAGGGCACCGTGCAGAGCGCGGTGGTGCGCCTCAACTCGCCGCAGGTGAAGGGCAGCTACGCCGACCGTAAGCCTGTCCATATCGAAAATCTCGCGCTCACCGCTTACCTGCAACGCAGTGACACCGGCCTCAAGGTGCTGTTCGACTCGCTGGCGATGAACCTAGGGGAGACCCGCTGGGAATCTCGCCTGCAAGTGCAACAGCGCCTGGCCACCGACAAGGAGCAGGAAGTCTGGAAGCTCCAGGCTGACCGCCTGGACCTGACGCCGATCACACCACTGCTCAACGCCCTGGCGCCGCTGCCGGAAGGTTTTGCCAAGACGATCCAGCACCTCAAGGCCACAGGCCTGCTACGCAATGTGCTGGTGGATTTTCGGCCTCAAGACACTACCGATCAAAAAGTCAGCTTCGCCGCTAACCTCGAGCGCATCGGTTTTGATGCCTACTTCGGCGCGCCGGCTGCGCGTAACGTGTCCGGCAGCATCAGCGGCGACCTGGGCCATGGCGAGTTGCGCATGGACAGCAAGGACTTTTCCCTGCACCTCGATCCGATCTTTGCCAAGCCCTGGCAGTACATCCAGGCGAATGCGCGCCTGACGTGGAAACTGGACAAAGAGGGGTTCACCCTGATTGCGCCGTATATCAAGGTGCTGGGGGAAGAGGGCAAGATCGCCGCCGATTTCCTGATTCGCCTGCATTTTGATCACAACCAGGAAGACTACATGGACCTGCGGGTCGGCATGGTCGATGGCGATGGGCGCTTCACGCCCAAATACCTGCCGGCGGTGTTGAGTCCTGCGCTGGATGAGTGGCTACGCACCGCGATCCTCAAGGGCGCAGTGGATGAAGGCTTCTTCCAGTATCAAGGTTCGTTGAACCACGATGCGCTGCCGGCCTCGCGCAATATCAGCCTGTTCTTCAAGGTGCATGATGCCGAACTGGCCTTCCAGCCGGGCTGGCCTCATGTCAGCAAGGTCAAGGGCGAGGTGTTCGTCGAGGAAAGTGGTGTGCGTATCCTGGCCAGCAAGGGCCAGTTGCTCGACACCAAGGTCAAGGACATCTACGTCAATATTCCCCACGCACCTGAAGGCAAAGACAGCCATCTGCTGCTCACGGGTGGGTTTGCCGGTGGCTTGGGCGATGGTCTGAAAATCCTCCAGGACGCGCCGATCGGCACGGCATCGACGTTTGCCGGCTGGAAAGGTGAGGGCGACTTGCAAGGCAGCCTTGACCTGGACATTCCGCTGGCCAAGGGCGCAGAGCCGAAAATCGTGGTGGACTTCAAAACGGATAAGGCGCGCCTGCAACTGGCTGAGCCCACCTTGGACCTGACCCAGCTCAAGGGCGACTTCCGTTTCGACAGCGCCAAGGGCCTCAGTGGCCAGAACATCACAGCCCAGGCGTTCGACCGGCCAATCACCGCGCAGATCTTTGCCGACGGCAAACCGGGCAACATCAGCACACGCGTGGTTGCCAAGGGCCAGGTGACGGTCAAGCGGCTGACGGATTGGCTGAAAATTACCCAGCCGTTACCGGTGTCCGGCGATATTCCGTACCAGTTGCAACTGACTCTGGACGGCGCCGACAGCCAGTTGATGGTCAGCTCCAACCTCAAGGGCGTGGCAGTGGACTTGCCGGCGCCGTTCGGCATGCCGGCCAGCCAAGGGCGTGACAGTGTGTTCCGCATGACGTTACAAGGGGCCGAGCGCCGTTATTGGTTCGATTACGGCGAGTTGGCCAACTTTACCTTTGCTGCGCCGCCGGACAAATTCAATGACGGTCGCGGTGAGCTGTTCCTCGGTGATGGCGACGCCGTGCTACCGGGTGCCAAGGGATTGCGCATTCGCGGTGTGTTGTCGGAGCTCGATATCGATCCCTGGAAGAAACTGGTGGAGCGCTATGCCGGCAACGATCCGGGCGGCAGCGCCAAGCAATTGCTCAGCGGCGCCGACTTCAAGGTAGGCAAGCTGACTGGGCTTGGCACCCAGTTCGATCAGGTCACTTTGCAACTGGACCGCAAACCTGCGGCGTGGGGTTTGCAACTCGACAGCCAGCAGGCCAAGGGTACGGTTAACGTGCCCGACGCCAAAGGCGCGCCGATTGCGATCAACCTGCAATACGTGAAGCTGCCGGCGGTGGACCCAACGGTGCAAGCGGACGAAAACGCGCCGGACCCCTTGGCGAGTATCGATCCCAAGGATATTCCCGCGCTGGATATCGCCATCGACCAGTTGTTCCAAGGCCCGGACCTGATAGGTGCGTGGTCGCTGAAAATTCGCCCGACGGCCAAGGGCCTGGCCTTCAACAACCTGGATCTGGGCCTCAAAGGCATGCAGCTCAAGGGCGCCGGTGGTTGGGAAGGTGCGGCGGGTGACAGCAGCAGTTGGTACAAGGGCCGCTTGGACGGCAAGAACATTGGCGATGTGCTCAAGGGCTGGGGTTATGCGCCCACCGTCACCAGCCAGGATTTCCATCTGGATGTGGACGGACGTTGGCCCGGTTCGCCGGCCTATGTGGGGCCCAAGCGTTTCTCCGGCAGCCTGGATGCGGCATTCCGCAACGGCCAGTTTGTGGAAGTGGAAGGCGGCGCCCAGGCCCTGCGGGTATTCGGCCTGCTGAACTTCAACTCCATCGGGCGCCGGCTGCGCCTGGACTTCTCGGACTTGCTCGGCAAAGGCTTGAGTTATGACCGGGTAAAAGGCTTGTTGGCGGCCAGTAACGGTGTGTTCGTGACCCGTGAGCCGATCACCATGACCGGGCCTTCCACTAATCTGGAACTGAATGGCACCCTGGACCTGGTGGCTGACCGGGTTGATGCCAAGTTGCTGGTAACGCTGCCGGTGACCAACAACCTGCCGATCGCGGCGTTGATCGTTGGCGCGCCCGCGATTGGCGGTGCGTTGTTCCTGATCGACAAGTTGATTGGTGATCGGGTTTCCCGCTTCGCCAGCGTGCAATACAAAGTGGAAGGGCCATGGAAGGACCCGAAAATCACCTTCGACAAGCCATTTGAAAAGCCAAACTGAGAGCCTGTGGAGTAGCATGGCCGTACGCCCCTTACGGAGAGTCGGCCCATGTCCTTTGCGGTAATTCAAATGGTCAGCCAGAGCGATGTGCTGGCCAACCTGGCCCAGGCCCGTCGCTTGCTGGAGCAGGCTGCGGCAGGCGGTGCAAAGCTGGCGGTGCTGCCGGAAAACTTCGCTGCCATGGGCCGCCGCGACGTGGCGGATATCGGTCGCGCCGAGGCGCTGGGCGAAGGCCCGATCCTGCCATGGTTGAAACAGACCGCCCGCGACCTCACCTTATGGATAGTGGCGGGGACTTTGCCGCTGCCGCCGAAGGATCAACCGCACGCCAAGTCCAACGCTTGCTCGCTGCTGGTCGACGATCAGGGCGAAATCGTTGCCCGTTACGACAAGCTGCACCTGTTCGATGTGGATGTCGCCGATGCTCGCGGTCGTTATCGCGAATCCGACGACTATGCTTTCGGGGGCAATGTGGTGGTGGCGGATACGCCCGTCGGTCGCTTGGGCCTGACGGTGTGTTACGACTTGCGCTTCCCCGAGCTGTACAGCGAATTGCGCGCGGCGGGGGCCGAATTGATTACTGCGCCGTCGGCGTTTACGGCAGTGACCGGCGCGGCGCACTGGGATGTGCTAATTCGCGCCCGTGCCATCGAGACCCAGTGCTACCTGCTGGCGGCCGCCCAAGGTGGCGTGCATCCTGGGCCACGGGAAACCTATGGCCATGCAGCGATTGTCGACCCCTGGGGACGCGTGCTGGCACAACAGGATCAAGGCGAAGCGGTGCTGCTGGCCGAACGCGATAGCAGTGAACAGGCGTCGATAAGGGCGCGCATGCCGGTGGTCAACCATCGGCGCTTTTTCTCGCAGGGCGCACAGCGACCTGCTTCGGAACGATGAATTTAAGGCCCTACCTATGAGCGAGTTGTTGTCCTCAGTCAGTGAACACCTCCTGGCACCCGGTGGCGTGACCATCGAAAGTTTGCAAACCGTGCTGGGCGATCTCGCCGGGCCCGGCATCGACGCGGCCGACCTGTATTTCCAGGGCCAGATCTCCGAGTCCTGGGCCCTTGAAGACGGGATCGTCAAGGAAGGCAGCTTCAACTTGGATCAAGGGGTGGGTGTCCGTGCGCAATCCGGTGAAAAAACCGGTTTTGCCTACAGTAACGCAATCACCCTGGAAGCCTTGGGCCTGGCGGCGCGTGCCGCGCGTTCGATCTCCCGTGCCGGGCAAAATGGCACGGTGCAGGCATTCAGCACCCAGGACGTGGCGCAGTTGTACGCGCCGGATAATCCCCTGGAAGTGATCAGCCGTGCGGAAAAGGTCGAGTTGCTCAAGCGTATCGACGCCGCCACCCGTGCCCTTGACCCGCGTATCCAGCAAGTCACCGTCAGCATGGCGGGTGTGTGGGAACGAATCCTGGTGGCGTCCACCGATGGTGGCCTGGCGGCCGATGTGCGGCCGTTGGTGCGTTTCAATGTCAGTGTGATCGTCGAACAGAACGGTCGCCGCGAACGCGGTGGGCATGGCGGCGGCGGGCGTACCGACTACCGTTATTTCCTCACCGACGACCGTGCCATGGGCTACGCCCGTGAAGCGTTGCGCCAAGCATTGGTCAATCTGGAAGCCATTCCGGCGCCGGCCGGTACCTTGCCGGTGGTGCTGGGTTCGGGCTGGTCCGGCGTGCTGCTGCACGAGGCCGTCGGCCATGGCCTGGAAGGTGACTTCAACCGCAAGGGCAGTTCGGCCTACAGCGGGCGCATGGGCGAGATGGTTGCGTCCAAGCTCTGCACGATCGTGGATGACGGCACCCTGGCCGGGCGCCGTGGTTCGCTGAGCGTCGATGACGAGGGCACGCCGACCGAGTGCACCACCTTGATCGAGAACGGTGTGCTCAAGGGCTACATGCAAGACAAACTCAACGCCCGCCTGATGGGCGTGGCACGCACCGGTAACGGTCGTCGTGAATCTTACGCGCACCTGCCGATGCCACGCATGACCAACACCTACATGCTCGGTGGCGAAAGCGATCCTGCGGAAATCATCGCCTCGGTGAAACGCGGCATCTACTGCGCCAACCTCGGTGGCGGCCAGGTGGATATCACCAGCGGCAAGTTCGTGTTTTCCACCAGCGAGGCGTACCTGATCGAAGACGGCAAGATTACCGCGCCGGTCAAGGGCGCAACGTTGATCGGTAATGGTCCGGAAGCCATGAGCAAGGTGTCGATGGTGGGTAACGACCTGTCGCTGGACAGCGGCGTGGGTACGTGCGGGAAAGATGGGCAGTCGGTGCCGGTGGGTGTCGGCCAGCCAACGCTGAAGATTGATGCGATCACCGTGGGTGGCACGGGGTCGTAAGCGGTGGAGCTTCGGGTGGCGAAGACCGCCACCCGGGGAAGGGCATCAACGCAGGCCGCGTTGAGTCTCGTCCAGCTCACGGATGTATTTGAAGATTTTACGGCTGGTGGCCGGCGCCTTGTTATGCGCCTGCTCGTGCTGGGCTTGACGGATCAGGGAACGCAGTTGCTGGCGGTCCGCGTCCGGGTAGTCCAACACGAATTTCTCCAGCACCCCGTCATCGCCCGCGATCAGGCGGTCACGCCAACGCTCCAGGTTATGGAAGCGTTCGTTGTACTGGCGAGTGGAGGCATCGGTTTGATCAAGCAAAGCCAGAATGGCGTCAGTGTCCTGATCGCGCATGAGTTTGCCGATAAACATGATGTGCCGTTTACGCGCGATATTCGCGGTGTGCTTGGGTGCGTCCGCAAGAGCCCGGCGCATTTCGTCGGTCAGTGGCAGTTTTGCAATCAAGTCTTTCTTGAGCGTTGTAAGGCGCTCGCCCAGGTCAACCAGAGCATGCAGCTCACGTTTGACCTGGGTTTTGCTTTTCTCCCCATCGAGGGAGTCGTCGTAAGAATCAACCATGGTGGCAGTCCGCAAAGAAACGCCGCCATGATAACCAGTCGGGGGCCGCTTGTCCGGCCCGGTCGCTCGATGGCCTTAACCGAAAGCAGAATTTGAGTGGAGAAAACCATGAGTGCAGCCCAAAGCGTCGGTCCACAAGCGTTACCGGCACTGCAGGAACAAGTCGAGCAGATCCTTGCCGAGGCCAAGCGCCAGGGGGCCAGTGCCTGTGAAGTGGCGGTATCGCTGGAGCAGGGGTTGTCGACATCGGTTCGTCAGCGGGAAGTGGAGACGGTTGAGTTCAACCGCGACCAAGGCTTTGGCATCACCTTGTATGTCGGACAGCGCAAAGGTTCTGCCAGTACCTCGGCCAGTGGCCCGGAAGCGATTCGCGAGACCGTCGCGGCGGCGTTGGCGATTGCCAAGCACACCTCTGAGGATGAAAGCTCGGGTTTGGCCGACAAGGCACTGATGGCCAAGGACTTGAAGGATTTTGATCTGTTCCACGCCTGGGACATCACGCCCGAGCAGGCCATCGAGCAGGCGCTGACGTGTGAAGCGGCGGCGTTCGATGCCGATGCCCGCATCAAGAACGCTGATGGCACCACGTTGAGCACCCATCAGGGCTGTCGCGTGTATGGCAACAGCCATGGTTTTATCGGCGGTTATGCGTCGACTCGTCATAGCCTGAGCTGCGTGATGATCGCCGAGGCCAACGGCCAGATGCAGCGCGATTACTGGTATGACGTGAACCGCCAGGGCGATTTGCTGGCAGACCCGGTCAGCATCGGCCAGCGTGCTGCACAGCGTGCGGCGAGCCGCCTGGGCGCGCGCCCTGTGCCGACCTGTGAAGTGCCGGTGCTGTTTTCGGCGGAACTGGCCGGTGGCTTATTTGGCAGTTTCCTGGGAGCGATCTCCGGTGGCAACCTGTACCGCAAGTCCTCGTTCCTGGAAGGGGCGATTGGCCAGAAACTGTTTCCCGAGTGGCTGACCATCGATGAACGTCCCCACCTGATGCGTGCTATGGGGAGCACGTCGTTTGATGGCGATGGCTTGGCGACTTATGCCAAGCCGTTCGTCGAAAGCGGCGAGTTGGTCTCCTACGTCCTGGGCACTTATGCCGGGCGCAAACTGGGCCTGCCAAGCACTGCCAACTCCGGCGGGGTGCATAACCTGTTCGTCACCCATGGCGACGAAGACCAGGCGGCGCTGTTGCGGCGGATGGGGCGTGGCCTGCTGGTGACTGAGTTGATGGGGCACGGGCTGAACATGGTCACGGGCGATTATTCCCGTGGCGCGGCGGGTTTCTGGGTGGAAAACGGCGAGATTCAGTTTGCCGTCCAGGAAGTGACAATCGCCGGCAACATGCGCGATATGTTCAAGCAGATCGTTGCCGTCGGAAACGACCTGGAACTGCGCAGCAATATCCGTACGGGTTCGGTGTTGATCGAGCGGATGACCGTCGCCGGTAGCTGATCCTTCCAACACGCGGCCACAAAAAAAGGCGCGCCATCTTCAAGATGGCGCGCCTTTTTTTGTGGCCGCGTGTCAGTGGGATTAACGTGCCGCTCTTGTTTTGATTCTCAATATCATTTAATAATAAATATCATTACCGAATGAGTGTGGATCATGAGCTCTGTCCTGCATGAGGATCCTTACCTTGAAAGCTGGCGCTGGATGAGTCGCCAGATTCGCTGCGGCCTCGATCCCAACGAGCCGCGCCTGATCGAACATTACCTCAATGAGGGTCGATACCTGGCGTGCTGCACCGCGACCCATCCGTGGACGATCGCTGAAACCTCATTTCGCCTGTTGCTCGACACCGCCAGCGATATCGCACTGCCCTGGCACTGGCGCTCCGTGTGCCTGGACCAGGCCTGGCGCCCCCTGCGTGACCTGGAAAAACTCTCCCACTGTGCCTGCCGCCTCAAGCGCTGGCAGACCTTTGCCTGGCAATTGGCTACCTGCGAATTGCTGCCGTCTATTTCTGTTTCTGACCTGGTGCAAGGATCTAACGATGAGTAACACCCGTATCGAACGCGACAGCATGGGCGAACTGCAAGTGCCTGCCGAGGCCCTGTATGGTGCGCAAACCCAACGCGCGGTGAACAACTTTCCGATCAGCAACCAACGCATGCCGGCGCAATTCATCCGTGCCCTGATCCTGGCCAAAGCCGCTGCAGCCAAGGTCAACGTCGATCTCAAGCAAATCAGCGAAGGGCAGGGCAAGGCCATTGTCGATGCCGCCCAGGGGTTGCTGGAAGGCGACTTCATGCAGCACTTCCCGGTGGATATCTTCCAGACCGGCTCCGGCACCAGCTCCAATATGAACGCCAACGAAGTGATTGCGACCCTCGCCAGCCGTGTGCTGGGCGAGTCGGTCAACCCGAACGACCACGTGAATTGCGGCCAAAGCAGCAACGACATCATTCCAACCACCATCCACGTCAGCGCCGCGTTGGTCTTGCACGAGCAAACGCTGCCGGCCCTGCTGCACCTGGTGCAGGTGATCGAGCGGAAGGCTGAAGAGGTTCACCCGTTCATCAAGACCGGCCGCACGCACCTGATGGACGCCATGCCGGTGCGCATGAGCCAGGTGCTCAACGGCTGGGCGCAGCAGCTCAAGGCCAATATCGGTCATCTGCAGGACCTTCTGCCGAGTCTTCAGGCGCTTGCCCAGGGCGGCACGGCGGTCGGTACCGGGATCAACGCCCACCCTGAATTTGCTGCGCGTTTCAGCCAGCAACTGAGCAGCCTGACCGGCGTGAAATTCACCCCCGGCAAAAACCTGTTCGCCTTGATTGGCTCCCAGGACACTGCCGTTGCCGTGTCCGGTCAATTGAAGGCCACCGCCGTGTCGCTGATGAAAATCGCCAACGACCTGCGCTGGATGAACTCCGGTCCGCTCGCCGGCTTGGGTGAGATTGAGTTGGAAGGCCTGCAGCCTGGCTCTTCGATCATGCCTGGCAAGGTCAATCCGGTGATTCCTGAAGCGACTGCCATGGTCGCCGCGCAAGTCATCGGGAATGACACGGTGATCACCGTCGCCGGTCAGTCGGGCAATTTCGAGCTGAACGTGATGCTGCCGATCATCGCGCAGAACCTGTTGAGCAGCCTTGAGCTGCTGGCCAACGCCAGCCACCTGCTGGCGGACAAGGCCATCGCCAGTTTCAAGGTCAATGAAGCGAAGCTAAAAGAAGCGCTGTCGCGCAACCCGATCCTGGTCACCGCACTCAACCCGATCATCGGTTATCAAAAAGCTGCTGAAATCGCCAAGAAGGCCTATCAGCAAGGCCGTCCGGTGATTGACGTCGCTCTCGAGCACACCGACTTGCCGCGTAGCCAACTGGAGATCCTGCTGGACCCGGAAAAGCTCACGGCCGGCGGCGTGTAATCACCGACCCTGCTTTGGAGGCTCACCATGGAGCACTGGAAACGCACGATCGAACGGGCCAATCGCTGCTTTATGGCAGGCGAGCTGGTCGACGCTCGCGAGGCCTATTTGCAAGCCCTGGCCCTGGCCCAAGTGTTGTTCGAACGCTGGGCGGATGCCGACGAAGCAGTGGCGGCGTGCGTCATTTCCCATCACAACCTGGCGGACCTGCACCTGCGCCTGAACCAACCGGAGGAGAGCGCGGAATACCTCTGCGCTATCCACCAGCGCCTGCTGCAGACCATGCAGGACCCGCGACTCAGCCCGCAGTTGCGGGAAGCGGCCTTGCGCCAGAGCAGCAAAACCTACGTCGAGCTGTTGAATTTCATCAGCGATCACGGCGAGTACCCGCGTACTCATCGCTTGCTGGGCGGCACTGCGGCACAGCCGACCACTCCTCAATACGGAGCACATTGATATGACTTACACCTTGCCTGCCTTGCCTTACGCGTACGACGCCCTGGAGCCGCATATTGATGCGCAAACCATGGAGATCCACTACAGCAAGCATCACCAGACTTACATCAACAACCTCAACGCTGCGGTAGAGGGCACTGAATTCGCCGGCTGGCCGGTCGAGAAGCTGGTGTCCAGCGTGCAGCAACTGCCGGAAAAACTGCGTGCCGCCGTGATCAACCAAGGCGGCGGCCATGCCAACCACTCGTTGTTCTGGGCGGTGATGTCGCCCAAAGGTGGTGGCAAACCCGAAGGTGCATTGAGCAAAGCCATTGATGAACAGCTTGGCGGTTTTGATAGCTTCAAGGAGGCCTTCACCAAAGCGGCGTTGACGCGTTTCGGCAGCGGTTGGGCGTGGCTGAGTGTCACCCCGCAAAAAACCCTGGTGGTGGAGAGCAGCGGCAACCAGGACAGCCCACTGATGAACGGCAACACGCCGATCCTCGGCCTGGACGTGTGGGAACACGCCTATTACCTGCTGTACCAGAACCGCCGCCCGGAATACATCAACGCCTTCTACAGTGTTATCAACTGGCCAGAAGTTGCAGACCGCTACCAGGCCGCCGTGGCCTGACATCCACCTTCATAACAAGACCTAAGGCCGACTATGGGCACTGAAACACTGGCGATCAGCAGCGGGCGAATGTTTCGTTATGCGTTTGGCTCGCTGCTGCTGCTGGCAGGTACTGCATTGCTGGTGGCCCACGGGCTGGCCTGGCTGGACCTGGAACCGCGGATTCTACGCGCCCTGCAGGGCGGCTCCATTTGCGCGCTCGGCACTGCGCTCGGTGCGGTCCCGGTGCTGGTGATTCGCCATATGCCGGTGGCGTTGAGCGATACATTGCTGGGCTTTGGTGCGGGGGTCATGTTGGCGGCGACGGCGTTTTCGCTGATCGTGCCGGGCATTGCCGCGGCAGAAGGCTTGGGGCTTTCGCCCTGGAGCGCCAGCGGCTTGATCAGCTTCGGCATCATGCTGGGAGCGTTCGGGCTGTATCTGGTTGACCGCAAGGTCTCCGGCGCCAGTCCGGAAATGCTGGTCGGCACGCCGGATAAACCGGTGATCCCGCCGCGTATCTGGCTGTTTGTGTTTGCCATCATCGCCCACAACATTCCCGAAGGCATGGCGGTCGGTGTATCCGCTGGCGGCGGTATGCCGGATGCCGACAGCCTTGCCATGGGGATTGCCCTGCAAGACGTGCCCGAAGGCCTGGTGATTGCGTTGGTCTTGGCCGGGGCAGGCATGTCGCGGGTCAAGGCGTTCCTGATCGGCGCGGCGTCAGGTCTGGTGGAGCCCGTGTTTGCAGTGCTCTGTGCCTGGCTGGTAAGCCTGGCAGAAGTGCTATTACCGTTGGGCCTTGCCCTGGCCGCTGGTGCGATGCTGCTGGTCGTCACTCACGAGGTGATCCCCGAGTCGCGCCGCAATGGTCACGAAAAGCTCGCCAGCCTGGGTTTGTGCATCGGTTTTTGTTTGATGATGGTGATGGACACGGCGCTGGGGTGAGGTCGTTGCGACTTCATCCCGCCTCAAAGGGTGAGTTTACTCACCCTCATCAAAGTAGTTATTGATCAGCGCCACCAGGGCGTCCATCGCTTCCTGCTCTTGCTCACCTTCTGTCTTCAAGTGAATCTTGGTGCCTTTGCCGGCGGCCAGCATCATCATGGCCATGATGCTTTTGCCATCGACCATGGACTCTGGCGTGCGTCCGGCGCGGATCTGGCAAGGGAACTGTCCTGCAACGCCGACGAACTTGGCTGACGCCCGGGCGTGCAAGCCCAGCTTGTTGATGATTTCAATTTCCAGAGCGGGCATCGCGCAGGTGTTCCTTTCAGCTGAGGTCGCGGTGGCGGACCTGGACGTTCTTGAGGGTTTTTTGCAGCACCTGGCCCAGGCGCTCGGTCAGATAGACGGAGCGGTGGTGACCGCCGGTGCAGCCGATGGCAATGGTGACATAGGCCCGATTGCTGGCAGCAAATCGGGGTAACCATTTGAGCAAGTAGCTGGAAATGTCCTGGAACATCTCCTCCACATCCGGTTGTGCAGCCAGGTAATCGGCGACGGGCTGATCCAGTCCGGACTGATCACGCAGTTCCGGCTTCCAATAAGGGTTGGGCAGGCATCGCACATCGAATACCAAGTCGGCGTCCACCGGCATGCCGCGCTTAAAACCAAACGACTCCACCAGAAACGCCGTGCCTGGCTCCGGCTGGTTCAGCAGGCGCAGCTTGATGGCATCGCGCAGTTGGTACAGGTTAAGGCTGGTCGTGTTGATCTTGAGGTCGGCGAGGTCAATGATCGGTCCCAGCAGCTTGGTTTCATCTTCGATGGCTTCTGCCAGCGAGCGATGAGGGCTGCTGAGGGGGTGACGCCGGCGGGTTTCGGAGAAACGCTTGAGCAGTGTCTCTTCGTCGGCATCCAGGTACAGCACATCGCAATGAATGTGCTTGGCCCGCACTTCCTCGAGCAATTGCGGAAATCGCTCCAGGTGGCTGGGCAGGTTGCGGGCATCAATCGAAACGGCGACCAGGGGTTGAGCCAGTTCGGTGTGGATCAACGCGCGTTCTGCCAATTCCGGCAGCAGGCCGGCGGGCAGGTTGTCGATGCAATAGAAACCGTTGTCCTCAAGAACATTGAGGGCGGTACTTTTACCCGAGCCGGAGCGGCCGCTGACGATGATCAAGCGCATGGTTACTGCCCGTTCTGTTCATCCAGGACAACCTGGTACAGCGCCTCATTGCTGCTGGCGCTGCGCAGTTTGTCGCGTACGTCCTTGCGGTCGAGCATGCTGGCGATCTGCCGGAGCAGTTCCAGGTGCGCATCGGTGGCAGCTTCCGGGACCAGCAGAACGAACAGCAGGTCGACCGGGGCACCGTCGATGGCGTCGAAATCGATAGGGGCGTCCAGGTGCAGCAGGGCGCTGACAGGTGTCTCGCAGCCTTTGAGGCGGCAGTGGGGAATGGCGATGCCGTTGCCAAAACCGGTCGAGCCAAGTTTTTCACGGGCAATCAGTGCCTCATACACAGCTTGCGTATCCAGTTCGGGCACTTCACGGCCGATCAGGTTGGCAATTTGTTCGAGGGCGCGTTTTTTACTGCCGCCCGGCACGTTCACGAGGGAACGGCCGGGGGTCAGGATGGTTTCAAGTCGGATCATGGGGGGAGAGTTAACGACCTGTACCTTGCATCAGGTGCAGATTCTTTTCCTTATGCTTTATGAGTTGGCGGTCCAGCTTGTCGTAGAGCGAGTCGATCGCCGCGTACATGTCTTCATGTTCCGCATTGGCGACGAGCTTGGCATTCGGAACATGCAGGGTGGCCTCGATTTTCTGCTTGAGCTTGTCGACCTCCATGATGACCTGCACGTTGGTGATCTTGTCAAAATGCCCCGCAAGCTTGTTCAACTTGCTTTCGGTGTACTCACGCAGGGGCTTGGTAACTTCCAGTTGGTGTCCACTGATGTTGACTTGCATACAGCTTCTCCTTCGTTGCCAGTGCATAACGCGACGGGTAGGAATACCCGCCACTGGTCTGCATTTTAAAACTGCCTGCGCGTCGATCTTGCCTGATCGCCGCTCGGCGAGTTTCAAAACGCATCCCGGAACGCTGTGGCCCGCCCGTCACATCAAACGCTTACGCTCGCTGGAAGGCGCGATCCCAAGGGATTCGCGGTACTTGGCGACGGTTCGACGGGCGACCTGAATGCCTTGTGCCTCCAGTAAACCAGCGATCTTACTGTCACTCAATGGCTTTTTCTGATTTTCAGCAGCAACCAGTTTTTTGATGATCGCGCGGATCGCCGTGGACGAGCATTCACCGCCTTCGGAGGTGCTGACGTGGCTGGAGAAAAAGTATTTCAGTTCATAAATACCCCGAGGGGTATGCATGAATTTTTGCGTGGTCACCCGGGAAATCGTTGATTCATGCATGCCGACCGCTTCGGCGATGTCATGCAGCACCAGCGGTTTCATCGCTTCGTCGCCGTACTCCAGGAAGCCGCGCTGATGCTCGACGATCTGGGTGGCGACTTTCATCAGGGTTTCGTTTCGGCTTTGCAGGCTCTTGATGAACCAGCGCGCTTCCTGCAACTGGTTGCGCATGAAGGTGTTGTCGGCACTGGTATCGGCGCGACGTACGAAGCCGGCGTATTGCGGGTTCACCCGCAGGCGCGGCACCGATTCCTGGTTCAGCTCTACCAGCCAGCGCTCGTTGTCCTTGCGCACGATCACATCGGGAACCACGTATTCGGCTTCGCTCGATTCGATTTGTGAGCCAGGACGCGGGTTGAGGCTCTGTACCAGCTCGATGACCTGGCGCAGGTCGTCTTCCTTGAGCTTCATGCGGCGCATCAACTGGCTGTAGTCGCGGCTGCCCAGCAGGTCGATGTAATCGGTCACCAGGCGCTGGGCTTCGGCGAGCCAGGGGGTCTTGGCCGGTAATTGGCGCAATTGCAGCAACAGGCATTCGCTGAGGGTGCGTGCGCCGATGCCGGCGGGCTCGAACTGTTGGATGCGGTGCAGGACGGCTTCGATCTCGTCCAGCTCGATATCCAGCTCCGGATCGAAGGCTTCAAGAATTTCTTCGAGCGTCTCGTCCAGGTAACCCTGATTGTTGATGCAGTCGATCAGGGTCACGGCGATCAAGCGATCGGTGTCCGACATCGGCGCAAGGTTCAGTTGCCACAGCAGGTGGCTCTGCAGGCTCTCGCCAACGGAGGTGCGGGTGGTGAAGTCCCACTCATCATCGTCATTGCTGGGCAGGCTGCTGGCGCTGGTCTGGTAGACGTCTTCCCAGGCCGTGTCGACCGGAAGCTCGTTGGGAATGCGTTCGTTCCATTCGCCTTCCTCAAGGTTATCCACCGTAGGGGCGGTTTCCTGGTAGGAGGGTTCCTGCACGTCGGGATTGGGTTTTTGCTCGATATTATCGGCCAGCGGGTCTGCATTATCGAAGTCGTCGCCTTCCTCCTGGCGTTCGAGCATCGGATTGGACTCCAGGGCCTCCTGGATTTCCTGTTGCAGGTCCAGGGTCGACAATTGGAGCAGGCGGATGGCCTGTTGCAGCTGCGGTGTCATCGTCAGCTGCTGGCCCATTCTCAGGACTAGCGATGGTTTCATGGCAGGGGCTTAACACCTTATTCGCCGGCGCAATGCGCCATCCACGACAGGGCGCGTGAGCGCCAAACATAAGCAAATTATATGCCTGATGTCGGGGGCTTTGCCTAGAGCGCGGTAACAATAAAAATACGGAGGTTTTCATTGACTCCCGCGCGCCTTGGCGAACAGCCGTGACACCACGGTGTTTACAGGCGGAACTCGTGACCCAGGTACACTTCCTTGACCAGCTCGTTGGCCAGGATGGTGGCGGAATCACCTTCGGCGATCAGCTGGCCATCGTTGACGATATACGCTGTTTCGCAGATATCGAGGGTCTCACGGACGTTGTGGTCGGTGATCAGCACGCCAATGCCCTTGGCCTTGAGGTGATGGATGATCTGTTTGATGTCGCCCACCGAGATCGGGTCGACGCCCGCAAACGGTTCGTCCAGCAGGATGAACTTGGGCGCAGTGGCCAGGGCGCGGGCGATTTCCACACGGCGACGCTCACCGCCGGACAGGCTCATGCCGAGGTTGTCGCGGATATGGTTGATGTGGAACTCCTGCAGCAGGCTTTCCAGCTCCTTGCGACGGCCGTCACGGTCGAGCTCCTTGCGGGTCTCGAGGATGGCCATGATGTTATCGGCGACCGACAGTTTGCGGAAGATCGACGCTTCCTGCGGGAGATAGCCGATACCGGCGCGGGCGCGGCCGTGCATCGGCTGGTGGCTCACGTCCAGGTCGTCGATCAGTACGCGGCCCTGATCCGCCTGGACCAGACCGACGATCATGTAGAAGCAGGTGGTCTTGCCGGCGCCGTTAGGGCCGAGCAAGCCGACGATCTGGCCGCTGTCGATCGACAGGCTGACGTCGCGCACGACCTGACGGCTTTTATAGGCCTTGGCCAGATGCTGGGCTTTCAGGGTTGCCATTACTCGGCCTTCTTCTTCGGCTGGATGACCATGTCGATCCGTGGACGAGGTGCAGTGACCTTGTTGCCATTGGCGCGACCGGCGTTAGCGATCTGTTTCACGGTGTCATAGGTGATCTTTTCACCTTCCGTGGAGTTGCCGTCCGGGCTGAGTACTTTCGCCTGGTCGATCAGTACGATGCGGTTCTGCTGGGCGTGATACTGGATGGTCTTGCCGTAGCCCTTCATCGGACCGGTATCGGCAGCGGACTGCTTCTGTTCGAAGTAAGCCAGGTTGCCGACCGAGGTCACCACATCAATGTCGCCAGCCGGGGTGCGAGTCAGGGTCACGGTATTACCAGTGATCTTCATCGAGCCTTGGGTGATGATCACGCCGCCGGTATAGGTGGCGACGCCTTGTTTATCATCCAACTGCGCATCGTCAGCCGAGATGTGGATCGGTTGCTGGCTATCGTTCGGCAGAGCCCAGGCGCTCACGCTTCCCAGTGCTGCGCCCAGACCGAGCAAAATAGGGAGAGTTTTAACGAGCCTCATACTGTCCTCTTACGTTCGATAGCAGGTGTATCCTGCTTTCTTTCAAATACGCTTTCATTCCCTTGCCAGTCGATACACCGCCAGCGCCGTCGATTCTAACGTCTTGCTCGGTCTGCGCATATTGCTTCTGCGGGAATACGGTCATGCGACTGCTGGTAATCACGGTCTCACGTTTTTTATCGTCAGTGCGCGCAACGCGCACCGAGTCGATCAGTTCCACCTCGGTACCGTCCGGGTTGACCTCGCCACGTTTGCTGGTGACGTGCCATGGGAACTCGGTACCGCGGTAAATGTTCATGTCGGGGTTGGTCAGCAGGGTGACTTCGCTGGCCTTGACGTGTTCGACCTTGTCCGAGGTCATCTCGTACTGCACTTTGCCGTCGGGCAGGAACTGCACGCTCTTGGCATTGGTGGCGTAATAGTCGATAGCGCCTTCGTCAACCTGCGCGGCAGGCTGGTCGAGAAAGCGCTCCGGGCTGATATTCCAGTAGCCCACCGCCAGGAACAGCGCGGCGATGACCCCGAATAACAGGAAGTTGCGAATCTTTTTGCTCAGCATAAAACGCTCTATAAGTAGGCGGCGTGGGCCGCTTCAAGGCTACCCTGGGCTCGCAGGATCAGCTCGCAGAACTCGCGTGCGGCGCCTTCACCGCCACGGGCGGTGGTGATGCCATGGGCGTGCTCGCGAACAAAGGCTGCCGCGTTGGCGACCGCCATGCCCAGGCCCACTCGGCGGATCACCGGCAAGTCGGGCAAGTCATCGCCCAAGTAGGCGACCTGCTCATAGCTTAGGTTGAGTTGGCCAAGAAGCTCGTCCAGAACCACCAGTTTATCCTCGCGGCCCTGATACAGGTGAGGAATCCCCAGGTTTTGTGCGCGACGTTCCACAACGGGGGTTTTTCTGCCGCTGATAATCGCCGTTTGCACGCCCGACGCCATCAGCATCTTGATGCCCTGGCCGTCGAGGGTGTTAAAAGTCTTGAATTCACTGCCGTCTTCGAGGAAGTACAAGCGGCCATCGGTCAGCACGCCGTCAACGTCGAAAATCGCCAGCTTGATGTTTTTACCGCGTTGCAACAGGTCGCTGGTCATTTACATCACTCCCGCACGCAGCAAGTCGTGCATGTTCAGGGCGCCAATCGGGCGGTCGTCGCCATCGACCACCACCAGTGCGCCGATCTTGTGGTCTTCCATGATTTTCAACGCCTCGGCTGCCAGCATTTCGGGGCGCGCGGTCTTGCCGTGAGGTGTCATCACTGCGTCGATGCTGGCGGTGTGGATATCGATGGTGCGGTCCAGGGTGCGGCGCAAGTCACCGTCGGTGAACACCCCTGCCAGGCGGCCATCGGCTTCCAGGATCACCGTCA
Organism: Pseudomonas fluorescens group sp.; assembly: GCF_020093335.1. NCBI lineage: Bacteria > Pseudomonadati > Pseudomonadota > Gammaproteobacteria > Pseudomonadales > Pseudomonadaceae > Pseudomonas > Pseudomonas fluorescens group sp. The sequence continues at coordinate 77,125 of NZ_JAIOKW010000009.1, forward strand.
TGCCCAAGCCCTTGCGAGTCATTTCCATCAGCGCGTCCTTCAGCAGGGTACCGCGCTGGACATGGGGCAACTCATCACCCGAGTGCATGACGTTTTCCACTTTCAGCAGCAGGCGGCGGCCCAGGGCGCCCCCCGGGTGCGAAAACGCAAAGTCCTCGGCGGTAAATCCACGCGCCTCCAGCAGTGCCACGGCCAGGGCATCACCCATCACCAGGGCGGCAGTGGTGGAGGAAGTCGGCGCCAGGTTCAGCGGGCAGGCTTCGTGGTCCACGTGAACGTTGAGGTTGACTTCGGCGGCCTTGGCCAGCGTCGATTCCGGGTTGCCGGTGATGCTGATCATCTGGATGCCCAGGCGCTTGATCAGCGGCAACAGGGTCACGATTTCGTTGGTGCTGCCGGAGTTGGACAACGCCAGGATGATGTCATCCTTGGTGATCATGCCCATGTCGCCGTGACTGGCTTCGGCGGGGTGCACGAAAAACGCGGTGGTCCCGGTGCTGGCCAGGGTGGCGGCGATCTTGTTGCCAACGTGGCCTGACTTGCCCATGCCGACCACGACAACGCGGCCCTTGCTGGCCAGAATCATCTCGCAGGCGCGTACGAAATCTGCGTCGATATGCGCCAGCAAGCCTTCTACGGCTTCAAGCTCGAGGCGGATTGTGCGTTGTGCGGATTGAATAAGGTCGCTGGATTGGCTCATGTCTGAAATCGTATAGCCTGACGAAAAGTCGGCGATTATAACGGTAATGATCAATTCCCTCACGCAAGTTCGTCAGGGTTTGTTCGCGGTGCGCTTGGGATTCCCTCCTTAGTAACATAGCTGGCAACGTTTTTTCCCTGTCCTGGATCTGAACAAGCACTGTTCCGGCCTTGGGCGCCCTGTACCAGCAGTGATATAGTTCGCCGCCAGTTCGGTCCGCTCTGCCCATGTGGCCATCGATTGCGCAACTATTGTGCGGCTGATGCAAACGTTTGTCGCAAGCGTGGTGTCTGAGTGAGAGGCTGCATCCCAAGGAGTTTAGATGAGTGCCGATAACGCCTACGCGGTCGAGCTGAAGGGACTGACCTTCAAGCGCGGGACGCGCAGCATCTTCAATAACGTCGATATCCGCATTCCGCGCGGCAAGGTCACGGGCATCATGGGGCCTTCCGGTAGTGGCAAGACCACCCTGTTGCGCCTGATGGGCATGCAATTGCGGCCCAGTGCCGGCGAAGTGTGGGTAAACGGCCAGAACCTGCCGACGCTGTCGCGCAGCGATCTGTTCGACGCGCGTAAGCACATGGGTGTGCTGTTCCAGAGCGGTGCGCTGTTTACCGACCTTGATGTGTTCGAGAACGTGGCGTTTCCGCTGCGTGTGCATACCCAACTGTCTGACGAAATGATTCGTGACATTGTGTTGCTGAAACTGCAGGCCGTAGGCCTTCGCGGTGCCATTGACCTGATGCCCGACGAACTGTCCGGCGGTATGAAGCGTCGTGTGGCCCTGGCCCGCGCCATTGCCCTCGACCCGCAGATCCTCATGTATGACGAGCCCTTCGTCGGTCAGGACCCGATCGCCATGGGCGTGTTGGTGCGCCTGATCCGCTTGCTCAACGATGCACTGGGCATCACCAGCATCGTGGTCTCCCATGATCTTGCAGAAACCGCGAGTATTGCCGATTACCTCTATGTCGTCGGCGATGGCCAGGTGCTGGGGCAGGGCACGCCCGAAGAACTGATGAACGCTGATAACCCGCGCATTCGCCAATTCATGACCGGCGATCCTGATGGCCCCGTGCCTTTTCACTTTCCGGCAGCGGATTACCGCTCAGATCTTCTGGGGAAGCGCTGATGCGCAAGACATCTCTTATCGAAAAGGTTCGCCTTTTCGGTCGCTCGGGCATCGACATCGTCGAAGTGCTGGGCCGTTCGACGATTTTCCTGTTTCACGCCTTGCTCGGCCGCGGCGGCATAGGTGGCGGCTTCGGCCTACTGGTCAAGCAGTTGCATGCTGTGGGTGTGATGTCCCTGGTGATCATCGTGGTCTCCGGGGTGTTCATCGGCATGGTGCTGGCGCTGCAGGGCTTCAATATTCTGTCCAGCTATGGTTCGGAGCAGGCGGTGGGGCAGATGGTCGCCCTGACGTTGTTGCGAGAGCTGGGGCCGGTGGTGACCGCTTTGCTGTTCGCCGGGCGTGCGGGTTCTGCGCTGACCGCCGAAATCGGCAACATGAAGTCCACCGAGCAGCTGTCCAGCCTGGAAATGATCGGCGTGGACCCGCTCAAGTACATTGTTGCCCCGCGTCTGTGGGCCGGCTTCATTTCCCTGCCACTGCTGACGATCATCTTCAGCGTGGTGGGTATCTGGGGTGGTTCGTGGGTGGCGGTGGACTGGCTGGGCGTCTACGACGGCTCTTACTGGGCCAACATGCAAAACAGCGTGACGTTCACGGGCGACGTGCTCAACGGCATCATAAAAAGCATCGTCTTCGCCTTTGTAGTGACCTGGATCGCCGTATTCCAAGGCTACGACTGTGAGCCCACTTCAGAAGGGATCAGTCGTGCCACCACCAAGACCGTTGTGTACGCCTCGCTGGCGGTACTGGGCCTTGACTTCATTTTGACCGCCTTGATGTTTGGAGATTTCTGATGCAAAACCGCACTGTGGAAATCGGTGTCGGCCTTTTCTTGCTGGCTGGCATCCTGGCTTTACTGTTGTTGGCCCTGCGAGTCAGCGGTCTTTCGGCCAGCCCCACCGCCGATACTTATAAACTTTACGCGTACTTCGACAATATCGCCGGTTTGACTGTCAGAGCTAAAGTGACCATGGCCGGTGTGACGATCGGCAAGGTCACTGCAATCGATCTGGACCGCGACAGCTTCACCGGTCGAGTGACAATGCAGCTGGATAAGAAGGTTGATAATCTGCCGACCGACTCCACTGCATCTATCCTCACTGCGGGGCTGCTGGGCGAGAAGTACATCGGTGTCAGCGTGGGCGGGGAATCAGCCCTGCTCAAGGATGGCTCGACAATCCACGACACACAGTCGTCGCTGGTGCTTGAAGACCTGATCGGTAAATTCCTGCTTAATACGGTCAATAAAGACGCCAAATGAGGAATCTGTACATGATCTCTACCTTGCGACGTGGCCTTCTGGTACTGCTTGCAGCGCTGCCGTTGATGGCCAACGCAGCGGGTTCTGCCCACGATCTGGTGCAGGACACGACCAACAAGATGTTGGCTGACCTGTCGGCCAACAAAGAAAAGTACAAACAAGACCCGAGTCAGTTCTACAACGCGCTCAATACCATTGTGGGGCCGGTGGTGGATGCTGAAGGCATCTCCAAAAGCATTATGACGGTCAAGTATTCGCGCAAGGCTACGCCGGCGCAGATGCAGACCTTCCAGGAAAACTTCAAGAAAGGCCTGTTCCAGTTCTACGGCAACGCTCTTCTTGAATACAACAACCAGGGCATTACCGTCGCTCCCGCCGGGGATGAGTCGGGTGATCGCACCAGCGTCAACATGAGCGTCAAGGGCAACAATGGCGCGGTCTACCCGGTGCAGTACACGCTGGAGAAGGTCAACGGCGAGTGGAAGCTGCGTAACGTGATCATCAACGGCATCAACATTGGCAAGCTGTTCCGTGACCAGTTCGCGGATGCGATGCAGCGCAATGGCAACGACCTGGACAAAACCATCAATGGTTGGGCCGGTGAAGTCGCCAAGGCCAAGGAAGAGACCGATAAAGCTGCTGGGAAGCCCGCGCAATGATCGAGTCGGCTGTTCGTCTCGGCGACGCCGGCGAGCTGTTCATCAGTGGCGTGCTGGATTACCGCACCGGGCCTGACCTGCGCAAGCAGGGTCAGGCACTGATCAAGACCAGCACTGCGCCTGCGTTGGTGCTGGACTGTTCGGCCGTGACCAAGTCCAGCAGCGTCGGCTTATCGCTGTTGCTGTGCTTCATGCGCGATGCCGAAGCTGCCAAAAAAGCGGTCAGCGTTCGGGCGTTGCCCGAAGACATGCGCGAAATTGCCGAAGTTTCCGGTCTGACCGAGCTGCTGGCGCACCCCTAATACACATTATTAAAGAGGCCCCCCGTCAGAGTCCTGCTATGCGGGGTTCGCAGGCGCGGGGCTTTTTTGTATGATGTGCGACCCGCGCGCACTGGGCGCCGATAGAGGTTGAGCATGCAGGCCCTAGAAGTTAAGAGCTTTCTTGAAGGAAAGCTGCCGGAAACGACCGTAGAAGTTGAAGGCGAAGGCTGCAACTTCCAGCTGAACGTGATTAGCGATGAACTGGCGGCACTCAGCCCGGTCAAGCGTCAGCAGCAGATCTATGCCCATTTGAACCCGTGGATCACCGATGGCAGCATCCATGCGGTCACTATGAAATTTTTCAGCCGCGCGGCCTGGGCCGAGCGCACCTGAGCCCCCAAGGCGTCGAGATTCTTATGGATAAATTGATTATTACCGGCGGTGCCCGCCTTGATGGCGAGATTCGCATCTCCGGTGCAAAAAACTCCGCCTTGCCGATCCTGGCAGCGACCCTGCTGTGCGATGGCCCGGTCACCGTGGCCAACTTGCCGCACCTGCACGACATCACCACCATGATCGAGTTGTTCGGTCGCATGGGTATCGAGCCGGTTATCGACGAGAAATTGTCGGTTGAAATCGACCCGCGCACCATCAAGACCCTGATCGCTCCGTACGAACTGGTGAAAACCATGCGTGCGTCGATCCTGGTGCTGGGCCCGATGGTTGCCCGTTTCGGTGAAGCCGAAGTGGCCCTGCCTGGTGGTTGCGCCATCGGCTCGCGTCCGGTGGACCTGCACATCCGTGGCCTCGAAGCCATGGGCGCGACCATCGACGTCGAAGGCGGCTACATCAAGGCCAAGGCGCCGGAAGGCGGCCTGCGTGGCGCCAACTTCTTCTTTGATACCGTCAGCGTGACCGGTACCGAGAACATCATGATGGCCGCTGCCCTGGCCAACGGCCGCAGCGTCCTGCAAAACGCCGCGCGCGAGCCGGAAGTGGTCGACCTGGCCAACTTCCTGATCGCCATGGGGGCCAACATCACCGGCGCCGGCACCGACACTATCACCGTCGACGGCGTAAAACGCCTGCACCCGGCCACCTACAAGGTGATGCCGGACCGCATCGAGACCGGTACCTACCTGGTTGCCGCCGCCGTTACCGGTGGCCGCGTCAAGGTCAAGGACACCGATCCGACAATCCTGGAAGCGGTCCTGGAAAAGCTGCGCGAAGCGGGTGCCGAAATCACCACCGGCGAAGACTGGATCGAGCTGAACATGCACGGCAAGCGTCCTAAAGCCGTCAACGTGCGTACCGCTCCGTACCCGGCGTTCCCGACCGACATGCAAGCGCAGTTCATTTCCTTGAACGCCATTGCCGAAGGCACCGGTGCCGTGATCGAGACCATCTTCGAAAACCGTTTCATGCACGTGTACGAACTGCACCGCATGGGCGCGAAGATCCAGGTTGAAGGCAACACCGCCATCGTCACCGGCACCGAGAAGCTCAAGGGCGCGCCAGTCATGGCCACCGACCTGCGGGCTTCGGCCAGCCTGGTAATCTCTGCGCTGATCGCCGAAGGCGACACCCTGATCGACCGCATCTACCACATAGACCGTGGCTACGAGTGCATCGAAGAAAAACTGCAGATGCTCGGCGCGAAAATCCGCCGCGTACCGGGCTAGTCCCCGGCGCTGCAAACACCTTAAGCGTGGCGAGGGAGGTTGCTCCCGCTGGACTGCGCAGCAGTCCCGCTTTTGAGGGCCGCTTCGCGACTCAGCGAGAGCAAGCTCCCTCGCCACAGGAAGGTGTTTGTTGTTAAATGGTTTGTTTCAAATCGGGGCTGTAATGGCCTCGATCTGTGTCTGGCGCCGTTCGCGACCGGACAGCAATAGCCTGATGAAGGACTGACGTTTCCCATGTTGACCATCGCACTGTCCAAGGGCCGCATCCTTGACGACACGTTGCCGCTTCTGGCTGAAGCGGGCATCGTGCCGACCGAGAATCCGGACAAGAGCCGCAAGCTGATCATCCCCACGACCCAGGACGACGTTCGCCTGTTGATCGTGCGGGCTACCGACGTGCCGACCTACGTTGAACATGGCGCGGCCGACCTCGGTGTCGCGGGTAAAGACGTGCTGATGGAATACGGCGGCCAGGGCTTGTACGAGCCATTGGACCTGCGTATCGCCCTGTGCAAGCTGATGACCGCCGGCCGTGTCGGTGATGTCGAGCCCAAGGGCCGCCTGCGCGTGGCGACCAAGTTCGTCAACGTCGCCAAGCGCTACTACGCCGAGCAAGGTCGTCAGGTCGACATTATCAAGCTGTACGGCTCGATGGAGCTGGCGCCGCTGATCGGCCTGGCCGACAAGATCATCGACGTGGTCGACACCGGCAACACCCTGCGTGCCAACGGTTTGGAGCCGCAGGATTTCATTGCCGATATCAGCTCACGCCTGATCGTCAACAAAGCATCGATGAAGATGCAGCACGCCCGTATCCAGGCGTTGATCGACACCCTGCGCAAGGCAGTGGAGTCGCGACACCGCGGTTGACCTACCTGCGTAGCTGAAAAGCTACGCCCGTCTATCCGCCTCATAGCCAGAATTCTCAGGTGCCCAAGCGGAAACGACTGCTGGAAAGGTGCGCTGACGTTCAATAACGAAGCGCGCCTTACCCCAAAAGGCAACTTATGTTAGTAGAAGATTCTTTTTCAATAATTAGCGACGCGTAGCAGCCTGCCTTTTGAGGGGCCCTGCGGGTTGGCACTGTGGTCGCGCCATGCTGCGTTGCGGGACTTGGTAAGGAAACTACCCTTACCAGCCCCGCGCCTTGCCTGGCACAACCACAGTACCAACGCGCTTCGTTATTGAACGTCAGCGCACCTTCGGGCGCCTGAGTTTTTGCCAATTCTATTGAGGCCCTCGCTATGACCACGTCCACTGCAATTGCCCGACTCAACGCTGCCGACCCGGATTTCGCCCATCATCTGGATCATCTGCTGAGCTGGGAAAGCGTGTCCGACGACTCGGTCAACCAGCGGGTGCTCGACATCATCAAGGCCGTGCGCGAGCGCGGTGATGCGGCGCTGGTGGACTTCACCCGCCAGTTCGACGGCCTGGACGTCAAGTCCATGTCTGACCTGATCCTGCCACGCGAACGCCTTGAGCTGGCCCTGACACGCATCACCGCACCGCAGCGCGAGGCCCTGGAAGTGGCGGCGTCTCGCGTGCGCAGCTACCACGAAAAGCAGAAACAGGACTCCTGGAGCTACACCGAAGCTGACGGCACGGTGCTGGGCCAGAAGGTCACGCCGCTGGACCGTGCCGGTTTGTACGTGCCTGGCGGTAAAGCGTCGTATCCGTCATCGGTGTTGATGAACGCAATCCCGGCCAAAGTGGCGGGCGTGACCGAAGTGGTCATGGTGGTACCGACCCCGCGCGGTGAAATCAACGAGCTGGTGCTGGCTGCCGCTTGCATCGCCGGTGTCGACCGCGTGTTCACCATCGGTGGCGCCCAAGCCGTCGCCGCCCTGGCCTATGGCACCGAAAGCGTACCGAAAGTCGATAAAGTGGTCGGTCCCGGCAACATCTACGTCGCCACTGCCAAGCGCCACGTGTTTGGCCAGGTCGGTATCGACATGATCGCCGGCCCTTCGGAAATCCTCGTGGTATGCGACGGCCAGACCGATCCGGACTGGATCGCCATGGACCTGTTCTCCCAGGCCGAGCACGATGAAGACGCCCAGGCGATCCTGGTCAGCCCGGACGCCGAGTTCCTCGACCAAGTGGCGGCCAGCATCAATAAGCTGCTGCCGACCATGGAGCGCGCCGAGATCATCGAGAAGTCGATCAATGGCCGTGGCGCATTGATCCTGGTGCGCGACATGGACCAGGCCATCGAAGTGGCCAACCGCATCGCGCCGGAGCACTTGGAGTTGTCCGTAGCCGACCCACAAGCCTGGCTGCCGTCGATTCGCCACGCCGGTGCGATTTTCATGGGCCGCCACACCAGCGAAGCCCTGGGTGACTACTGTGCGGGCCCGAACCACGTGCTGCCGACCTCCGGCACCGCGCGTTTCTCGTCGCCGCTGGGCGTGTATGACTTCCAGAAGCGTTCGTCGATCATCTTTTGCTCGCCGCAAGGCGCCTCCGAGCTGGGCAAGACCGCTTCCGTGCTGGCCCGAGGTGAATCCCTGAGTGCCCACGCCCGCAGCGCCGAATACCGCATCCTTGAAGAGAAGGGGAACTGAAACATGAGTAAATTCTGGAGCCCTTTCGTCAAGGACTTGGTGCCTTACGTACCCGGCGAACAACCCAAGCTGACCAAGCTGGTCAAGCTCAACACCAACGAAAACCCCTACGGCCCATCGCCCAAGGCGTTGGCGGCGATGCAGGCCGAGTTGAACGACAACCTGCGCCTGTACCCGGACCCCAACAGTGACCTGCTCAAGCAGGCGGTGGCCAAGTATTACGGGATCGACGCCGGTAAAGTTTTCCTCGGCAACGGTTCCGATGAAGTCCTTGCACACATCTTCCACGGTCTGTTCCAGCACGATTTGCCGCTGCTGTTCCCGGACATCAGCTACAGCTTCTACCCGGTTTACTGCGGTCTTTATGGCATCAAGTCCGACCCGGTGCCGCTGGACGAGCAGTTCCAGATCCGCGTGGCGGACTACGCCAAGCCCAACGGTGGGATCATCTTCCCCAACCCGAACGCGCCCACTGGCTGTGTGCTGGCGCTGGACGCGGTGGAGCAGATCCTCAAGGGCAGTCCGGATTCGGTGGTGGTGGTCGATGAAGCCTATATCGACTTCGGCGGCGAAACCGCGATCAGCCTGGTAGACCGCTATCCGAACCTGCTGGTGACCCAGACCCTGTCCAAATCGCGCTCACTCGCCGGTCTGCGCGTGGGCCTGGCCGTGGGCCACCCGGACCTGATCGAAGCGCTGGAGCGGGTCAAGAACAGCTTCAACTCTTACCCACTGGATCGCCTGGCGATTGTCGGTGCAGCGGCGGCGTTCGAAGACCGTGAGTATTTTGAGAAGACGTGCCGGTTGGTCATCGATAGCCGTGACAAGCTGGTCGCTCAATTGGAGGAGAAGGGTTTTGAGGTGTTGCCATCGGCAGCCAACTTCATCTTTGCCCGCCACCCTGAGCACGACGCTGCCAGCCTGGCGGCCAAGTTGCGGGAGCAAGGGGTGATCGTACGGCACTTCAAGCAGGCGCGGATTGCCCAGTTCCTGCGGATCAGCATCGGCACGCCTGAGCAGAACCAGGCGCTGATCGATGGTCTCGGTGAGCTCTAAGCCACACTGAAGAGCAAAATGTGGGAGGGGGCAAGCCCCCTCTCCCACATTCAGTTTTGCAGTACTGGTTAGATCAGTGGTTCGTCAGGCTTTTTGTTCTTCCAGCCATCATTGCCTGGCAGCAGCAGGTTCAAACCAATCGCCACCACCGCGCACAGGGCGATGCCCTTGAGGCCGAAGTCATCCGGGCCGGTGCCGGTACCCACCAGCACACCGCCAATCCCGAACACCAACGTCACCGACACGATCACCAGGTTGCGTGCCTCGCCCAGGTCGATCTTGTGGCGGATCAGTGTGTTCATCCCCACCGCAGCAATCGAGCCGAACAGCAGGCACAGAATCCCGCCCATCACCGGCACCGGGATGCTCTGCAGCAGCGCGCCGAACTTACCGATAAACGCCAGGCTGATGGCAAACACCGCCGCCCAGGTCATGATCTTCGGGTTGTAGTTCTTGGTCAGCATCACCGCGCCGGTCACTTCGGCGTAGGTGGTGTTCGGCGGGCCGCCAAACAGGCCGGCGGCCGTGGTGGCAATGCCGTCACCCAGCAAGGTACGGTGCAGGCCGGGCTTCTTCAGGTAGTCGCGACCGGTCACGCTGCCCACTGCAATCACACCGCCGATATGTTCGATCGCCGGGGCCAGGGCCACCGGTACGATAAACAGGATCGCCTGCCAGTTGAATTCCGGCGCGGTGAAGTGGGGCAGGGCGAACCAGGGTGCGGCGGCGATCTTCGCGGTGTCGACCACGCCAAAGTAGAACGACATGGCAAAACCCACCAGCACGCCGGAGATGATCGGCACCAGGCGGAAAATACCCTTGCCGAACACCGCCACGATCAGGGTGGTCAGCAGCGCCGGCATCGAGATCAGCATCGCCGTCTGGTAGTGGATCAGCTCGGCACCGTCGCCGGATTTACCCATCGCCATGTTGGCGGCAATCGGCGCCATGGCCAGGCCGATCGAAATGATCACCGGGCCGATGACCACTGGCGGCAGCAGCCGGTCTATAAACCCGGTGCCCTTGATCTTCACCGCCAGGCCCAGGAAGGTATAAACGAAACCGGCCGCCATCACCCCGCCCATCGTCGCCGCGAGGCCGAACTGGCCCTTGGCGAGAATGATCGGGGTGATGAAGGCAAAGCTCGACGCCAGGAAGACCGGCACCTGTCGCCCTGTCACCACCTGAAACAGCAAGGTACCCAGGCCCGCGGTGAACAGTGCGACGTTTGGATCAAGGCCTGTGATCAGCGGCATCAACACCAGCGCGCCAAATGCTACGAAGAGCATCTGTGCGCCAGACAGGATCTGGCGCCAAAGCGGGTCGTTGAATTCATCCTGCATGCTCACGCGTCCTTCTGCTTGGTGCCGAAGATCTTGTCACCGGCATCGCCCAGGCCTGGGATGATGTAGCCGTGTTCGTTGAGGCGCTCATCGATGGACGCGGTGTAGATCTGCACGTCCGGGTGGGCCTTCTCGACGGCAGCGATGCCTTCGGGCGCGGCAACCAGCACCATGGCGCGGATGTCCTTGCAACCGGCTTTCTTCAGCAGGTCGATGGTGGCAACCATGGAACTGCCGGTGGCGAGCATCGGGTCGATGATCATCGCCAGGCGCTCGTTGATTTCCGGGACCAGTTTTTCCAGGTAGGTATGGGCCTGCAACGTTTCTTCATTGCGGGCCACGCCGACGGCGCTGACCTTGGCGCCCGGGATCAGGCTGAGTACGCCTTCGAGCATGCCGATACCGGCGCGCAGGATCGGCACCACGGTGATTTTCTTACCGGCGATTTTCTCGACTTGGACGGTACCGGCCCAGCCTTCGATATCGTAGGTTTCCAGGGGTAAATCTTTGGTGGCTTCGTAAGTGAGCAACGCTCCGACTTCCTGAGCAAGCTCACGGAAGTTCTTCGTGCTAATGTCGGCGCGGCGCATAAGGCCGAGCTTGTGTCGGATCAGCGGGTGGCGGATCTCGCGAGTGGGCATGGGAAAGGCTCCGGCGGCGGGCAAAAAAACCGGCCTAGATTAATCTATCCGAGGGTGTTGTCCTATAGACATCTAGTACGTTAGTCCATTAAGGCTTGCTCGGAGCGCATGAGAAGCGTACCTTCGCCCGCTTTTCTTGCCACAGCACCCCCTTGGAGAGCGCCATGTCCGCTGATCTCGAGCATATCCGTCAAATCATGCGCGAGGCTGACTGCCTGTACACCGAAGCGCAAGTCGAAGAGGCGATCGCCAAGGTTGGCGCGCACATCACCCGCGAGATGGCCGACACTAACCCGGTGGTCTTCTGCGTGATGAACGGTGGCCTGATCTTCGCCGGCAAATTGCTCACCCACCTGCAATTTCCGCTTGAAGCGTCCTACCTGCACGCCACCCGCTATCGCAACGAAACCAGCGGCGGCGACCTGTTCTGGAAAGCCAAGCCGGAAGTCTCCTTCATTGATCGCGACGTGCTGATCATCGATGACATTCTCGACGAGGGGCACACCCTGGGCGCGATCATCGACTTCTGCAAACACGCCGGCGCGCGCAAAGTGCACACCGCCGTGCTGATCGACAAAGACCACGACCGCAAGGCGCGCCCTGAGCTCAAAGCCGATTTCGTCGGCCTGCCGTGCATCGACCGTTACATCTTCGGCTATGGCATGGACTACAAGGGCTACTGGCGCAACGCCAATGGCATTTACGCCGTCAAAGGGATGTAAGCCATGGCCCGTTTTCTTGATCAGACGCTGTTTGCCGAACTGGCCGAGAAAGCGGGCGCCAGCCCTCGTGGCCGGCACCACCACAACTTCCACCAGATGGAAGAACCCTGTCATCGCCTGGCCGTGGGCCTGCAACCTGACACCTATGTCCCGCCCCATCGGCACCTGAGCGCTGATAAGGCCGAAACCTTGTTGGTGCTGCAGGGCCGTTTGGGCTTGCTGGTTTTCAGCGACACCGGCGAAGTGCTCGCCAAGCGCGTCATGCAGGCGGGTGGTGAATGCTCGGGCGTTGATCTGCCGCCGGGTGTATTCCATGGCCTGGTGGTGCTGGCGCCCGACACGGTGATGTTCGAGTGCAAGGCCGGGCCTTATCGTCCGGTGGGCGAGGGTGAGCTGGCCGACTGGGCGCCCCGCGAAGGCGAGGCCGGCGTGGCCGAGTATCAACGCTGGATGCTTGCCCAGTTCAGTTGAGCTACAGTGCTGGGCTACCTCGCACGGAGCGGCCCATGAGCCTGTTGATTCGCACCTGCGCCGCCTTGGCGCTGACCCTCAGCTTACCCCTGGCAGCGGCGCCTGCGCCGATGCAAAGCCAATTCCTGCCGGCGGACGACCTCACCCTGCGTGCCGAAATCCCTGACCAGCAGCAACTGCTGCAAGTCACTGAGTACGCAGTGGTGGTGGGCAACCAGCGCCAATCCAACCAGCAACCGATCCCGGTGACCTCGCCGCTGATGATCCGCCTCAAGGGCAAGTCCTTGAACAAAGGCGCGACAATCAGCCAAGTGGTGCTCAATTTTGATGCTGAAAGCAAAAGCCTGAAAAAACCGGTGTATGACGACTCCAGCAAAACCCTGACGCTGTCTTACCCCTTGGCCCAATACCGGGTGATTGTCGACCTGCTGCGCAATGACACGGTGTATGTGCAGTTCCTCAGTTATGCCAATGGGCATATCTGGGCGGATTTGCATACCGGTGCGGTGCGTACCCAATAGCAAGAACACTGAAAAGCTAATGTGGGAGGGGGCAAGCCCCCGCCGACATTGAATCTCCAGCGCTTTCGAAGCCTGCGTCGCACAGGTAGACTTCAAACCCCGTGTAAATGTCTGCAGGCTGGAGTCGGTAATGCGTAAAGATAAGAAACAGGTGATTGGTGACGAGATCGGTGACGATCAGATCAAGTTGTTCCTGGACTTCGAGCCGGTCGACGCGACTTCACCGTCCCTGCACAAACTGATCAAGGCCTACCGTGGCCTGCGTATCGACGACTTCGAACGGTTCCTGGGCTTCTTCAAGGAAGCTGGCCTGGACCTCGACGGCAAGGATGAGCATGGCCAGACCTTCGTCGATCTGATCAAGGATCAGCGTCACGCGGACGAGTACATCGAACTGATCGAAAACGCTCGCGGCTGATTAGCCGAGACATAAAAAAACGCCCCGTTCTCATCACGAGAGCGGGGCGTTTTTTATGGCGTCACGGCCTCAAGCGTAGCTCTCAGTCTCGGCGGCAGGTGCAACCAGCTCCAGGCTGATGTTGTTCTGCATGTTGATCTTGCGATACAGCTCGGCGTCGGTCTCCAGGACTTTCTCCCGCGCCGGGAAGATTTCCTGCAACTTGGTCGCCCATTCCCCGGCGGTTTTTTCCGGGAAGCAGCGTTCGATCAGTTCCAGCATGATCGAAACCGTCACCGAAGCGCCTGGGGATGCGCCCAAGAGTGCTGCCAGCGAACCATCTTTGGCCGCGACCAGCTCGGTACCAAATTGCAGCACGCCGCCTTTCTTCGGGTCTTTCTTGATGATCTGCACCCGTTGGCCGGCCACTTCCAGGCGCCAGTCTTCGGCTTTCGCCTCCGGGTAGAAGCGGCGCAGGGATTCCAGGCGCTGCTCCATGGACTGCATCACTTCGCTGACCAAGTATTTGGTCAGGTCCATGTTGTCCCGGGCCACGGCCAGCATCGGGCCGATGTTGCCGGCGCGAACCGACAGAGGCAGGTCAAGGAATGAGCCGTGCTTGAGGAACTTGGTGGTGAACCCGGCGTATGGCCCGAACAGCAGGGACTTCTTGCCATCCACCACGCGGGTGTCCAAGTGCGGCACGGACATCGGTGGCGAACCCACCGCCGCCTGGCTGTAGACCTTGGCCTGGTGATGCTTGACCACTTCCGGGTTGTCGCAACGCAGCCATTGGCCGCTGACCGGGAAGCCGCCAAAGCCTTTGCTTTCTTCGATGCCCGAGGCTTGCAGCAGCGGCAGGGCCGCGCCACCGGCGCCGAGGAACACGAACTTGGCATCGACTTCACGGCTGTTGCCGCTGTTGACGTCCTTGATGCTCACGGTCCAGCCCGCGCCATTGCGCTTGAGGCCGGTGACACGCTTGCTGTACTTGACCTGGGCATCCGGCGAGCTGGAGAGGTGGCTGAGCAGCTGGTTGGTCAGCGCGCCGAAGTTGACGTCGGTACCGTTCATCACGCGGGTGGCCGCGATTTTTTCGTCGAGCGGGCGCCCCGGCATCATCAGCGGCATCCACTCGGCCATCTCGTTGCGGTCTTCGGTGTAGTGCATGTCCGAAAACGCGTGATGCTGGCTGAGGGTTTCAAAGCGCTGCTTGAGGAAAGACACACCTTTTTCGCCCTGCACGAAGCTCAGGTGCGGCACCGGGCTGATAAAGGACTTGGACGAGCCAAAGGTGCCCTTTTGGGTCAGGTACGCCCAGAACTGCTTCGACACCTCGAACTGGGTGTTGATGTGCACGGCTTTCTTGATGTCGATGGAGCCATCTGCGGCCTGCGGCGTGTAGTTCAGCTCACACAGGCCGGCGTGGCCGGTACCGGCGTTGTTCCACGGGTTGGAACTTTCCGCGGCACCCGAATCCATCAGCTCAACGACTTCCAGCTTGAGGCCGGGGTCGAGCTCTTTGAGCAGTACGGCCAGGGTGGCACTCATGATGCCGGCCCCTACCAGTACTACGTCGACTGCTTCGTTATGCGCCATTTAACGCGTCTCCAAAATCTGCAGCACCAAATTGACGGCATGGCTGCCAGGAGTGACGGGGCGGTTCACGTGTTGCCCCAGGTTACCCATGGCCAGGATCGCCATGTCCGATTCGCAATTCTTTGCAACTTCAGCACACGCTTCCTGCCGGGCGAATCTGCCTATGAACGCATTCATGGGCGCCTGTGGCAATTCGACTTATGGTCAAAGCGTGTGATTCGTGCAATCAATCCGTAGCGGACAGGCTCAAGCTCCGGTTGTTAAGGAGTACTCGGTCCTGTGTGGTTGGGCTGTTCCAGACGCTGATGGTGCTTGTACAAACGCCAAACTATTCATTTGCTCGCCACACTCTTGTGAAGTTGTGAAAACCCGTTTTTTCACGCTCTTTTGAAGACGTGAACCTCAAAAAAGGGCTGCCCCAGCCTGGCACCTGGCCCGGATACCTTGCCGACACGCGGCAAAACGGGCAAACAACTCAAGTGGCCGAGCGCAATGGCAGCTCTGGCAGATTCGGTAAAGGCGGGTGGTTTGCAAAAAAACAGCAAGCGCGCCAGCTTCACTCGATCTGTGTGGGCGGCTCTCTGTGGGCGATTCTTGGGGTTAATACCGAGGCATTAACGATGCTGCGAGGCCCGATCAGGAGACGTCCTTATAATCGGGGGGAGATTGTAGCGAAGAACGCTAAGGAAATGGGCGTGTTTTATGACTTTTATTAGGCGTTCGGTCAGGCGGCCAACGGCTGGTGTCGGGGTGACTGCGCTGCACGCGGGCTGACACGGGCGCGGGCCGGCAGCGGGTGGTGCATCCAGCTCAGGCGGATTTCGTCGATTTCCACCCAGCCGTCACCTACAGGAGGCTGGCTGCACTCCTTGAAGGCCTGGCAACGACCTTGCGCATCGAGCAGGGCATACTGGCGAAGGGCGGTCTTGCGCGTGAACAGTGACCAGAAAAAATGCATGGCGATCAACCTCCTGAGATTGGGGCCAAGCTTGCCTGTCGGGCATGACGGGTCTGTGTATCGGTCATGACATATCAGTGACATCGAACCGCTACAGTCCGCAGGGGTCTCAGGATGTAACTGGCGCTAGTTCCCGGCACTGGCGCACCGCTATACTGCCCGCCTGTCGGTACTCGATTTCTGGAGAGAAGAGCATGTTGCAACGCCTGTTGTTCGGTTTGATCACTGTGACCAGTTTGACCTTGGTTGGCTGCGCCAACAGCCCGCAACAACTGACCCCGGAACCGAAGATCACCACGCAGTTGGCCCCAGTCGGCCACGGCCAGGCGGTATCGGTGCGTGTGGTGGATGGTCGTCCATCGCCGACACTCGGCTCGCGCGGTGGCCTGTACCCGGAAACGGCCCTGGTCTCGGTGAACGCTCAAGACGTACTGCCCAAGCTGCAAGCCCAGGCTGAAGCCGCCGTGCGCCTGCTGGGTTTCACCCCGAGCCCCAACGCGCCGGGGGCTCCGCAGTTGACCATCACCCTGGCCGAATTGAAATATCAGTCGCCTAAAGACGGCCTGTACGTGACCGAGGCGTCCATCGGCGCGACCTTCAAGTCCGACGTCAGCGCCGGTACCCGTCGCTACAGCGGTCGCTACGGTGCGTCCCTGAACCAGCGGTTCGGTATGTCGCCGAACCAGGAAACCAACACCAAGTTGGTCAGCGATGTCCTGAGTGACGCCTTGACCCGACTTTTCAAGGACCCAAGCATCGGTTCATTGCTCAGCTCGCAATAACCGCTTCCCAAAAAAAACCGGACGCTGCGAGGCGTCCGGTTTTTTTTCGCCTTCAGTTTCATGCGGCGGTGTCGATACAGAAGTCCAGCAGGCTCACCCCCGTCAACAGATCGGTCTCCGGCAAGTCCGCATGCTGGTGCCCGCCAAGCGCGCAATACACCAGCCAGTGGCGGTCCTGGACGTTGAAGGCCAGGCCGCCGATCAGCGCCTCTTGCTCTTCGCTTTGGGCGATCAGGTACAGCCGATCCTGGTTTTGCGCGTGCAACATGACAAGCTCCTAAAGCGTCGAAGGGCAACAGAGTGGCCTGTTAAGGTGACGTTCAGGTGACGACGTAAATTACTGGATACATTAGCCGTCAATGGGGGAGGGAGCATTTGCGGCGCTGGAGGCCACTATCGTTCAGGTTTGTATCTGAACTGATACCAAGACACTGTCTACTGAGGTTTGCGATGGCGCTGCCCGCACTATTGATTAATGTTGTGGCTTTATTGGTGGCCTGCCCGGGTGCCGCGCTGCTGTTCATCACCCGCCTGCACGAACAACGCGCGATGGCCGAACTGACCGCACAACGCGAAGACCGCGCGATCGACCAGCCGATGTTGTTTCTGGATGTGCGCACCGAGCGGGCGCATCGCCTGGCTTACCGCGTCGGGTTCGCCTGCCTGGGGTTGGCGCTGGCCCTCTCCTGGCTCAGCACCCGTCTTTGAACACGCCATAAAGCAAATGTGGGAGGGGGCTTGCCCCCGATAGCGGTGTGCCAGTCAATTAGATGTCGACTGACACTCCGTCATCGGGGGCAAGCCCCTCCCACATTTGGAACGGTGTTTTACAGCGGAATGCCCGCTTTGACCCGATACTGATTACGCACCGGGGTTGCATATTGCACCACCAGGAACGGCCGGTGCTCGGCCGGGCATTCGTTCAGGCGGCGCTCCCATTCAGCCTTAGCCTTGGCCAGTTCGTCCGCCGGGAACACTTCGGCCGCCGTCGGCACCTGCAATTGCGGGTCGGCGTCGCTCCACTGCTGGTACGCCAGGTAGTGCACCGGGAACAGCCTGTAACCGCCCAAAATCTGCCGGTCCATTTCCACCGCCAGCAGCTTGGTGTCTTCGAAGCGTTCGGTAATCGGCGGTGCGAAGTTGATATGCACCCGGCCCTTGTAGCCCGTGATGCCAAGGGCGATGCTCACGTCATCCTCACCCGGTGCCTTGCAGTAGGTACCCGTCGTAGCGCGGATATACAGCTCGCGAGCCTTGGCGGTATCGCAAGGGTCGTACTCGTAGCTGATCGATACCGGCGTCAGGTTCAACGACTGGATCACCTCGGCAAACGGCTCGTCCTTGCGGCTGACGTGGAACATCTTGAGGATCGCCGACTCGGTGCGATCATCCCCATCCTTGGCACGCCCTTCTGCCTGGGCGATCCAGATCGACTGGCAGTCGTTGCGGATCGAGTGGTTGATGTAGGCCGACAGCAGGTTGTAGGCCGCCATCTTCTCCTTTCGCCCGGTGATCGAGCGGTGCACGATAAAGCTCTTGTTCAGGCGCATCAGGTCGCTGACAAACGGCTTTTGCAGCAGGTTGTCGCCGATGGCGATGCGGGGCGTCGGCAGGCCGGCGTGGTATACGGCATAGTTGACGAAGGCCGGGTCCATTACGATATCGCGGTGGTTGGCCAGGAATACGTAGGCGGTGCCAGACTTGAGTTGCTCTACACCGGTATAAGTGACGCCGTCGGTCGCTCGATCAATGGTGTGATCGACGTAATACTCGACTTTGTCCTGCAGCGTGGCCACGGTGGTGACACCGGCGAATTCACGGCGCAGCTTGCGGGCGATCATTGGCTTGAGCAGCCAGCCCAGGGCGCCGGCAAAGCGCGGGAAGCGAAAGTGGGTCAGGATGTCCAGAAAGGCCTTGTCACTGAACAGCCGGTCCAGTACTGCCGGGACTTCGCTGTCGTTGTAAGGTCGGATGGTATCGAATTGGCCCATCATGCTCTCTTGTTAGAAACGGCTAGGGTAAGTAAAGGAAATACCAGGGCGCGGCCTGAGTAATGGGCTCAGCCGAACGATAACCCTGTAAATAGACCGGCGATTATACGCACAAGTCACCTTGGAGGCTGCGATGCTGGAAAGCGCGACGTACGATTGTCCTTATTGTGGTGAAGTGGTCGAGACAACGGTGGATTTGTCGGGTGGTGACCAGACCTATATAGAAGACTGCCAAGTGTGTTGCCGACCGATTATTTTCGATCTGCAGGTCCATGGTGAAGAATGGATGCTTGAAACCCGCAGCGAGAACGAATAACGGGGACGCCCATGCAGCGAATCTACGAACCGGAAAACCTGATGGAAGGCGAGCTGCTGCAACAGATGCTCGCCAGCGAGGGCATCGAGGCGCACCTGGTGGGTCGCCATTTGCTGGGCGGCACTGGCGAATTGCCGATCTTCGGCCTATTGGGGCTGGAGGTGGACAACGACCGGGCCGTTGACGCCCGCGAGCTGATCACTGCCTACATTGGCGCGCAACCCTTGCCCGGCGACGAACCGGACAGCTTCCCCGACGTGCTGGTCTGTTAGGCTGTCGGTCGGTTTACCCAAGAGTCGTGTTGCCCCATGTGTGGACGTTATGCCCTGTTTCGCTGGAACCCTGCTTTTGCTGCCTTGCCGGGCTTCCCGGCCGACCAGCAGGCCCAGTGGAACATCTCCCCGAATGATTCGGTGCTGATCCAGCGCGCCACCGACGGCCAGCGCACCCTGGCGCGAGCCCGCTGGGGGCTTACACCGCCCTGGCTGACCGACCTGTCCCGCACGCCTGCGCATGCGCGAGCCGAAACCTTGGCCGAACAACCGATGTTCCGCGAAGCGTTCCGCCAACGTCGCTGCCTGCTGCCCGCCAACGGTTTCTACGAATGGCGCGGTACCCAGCGCAAACGCCCGTACTGGTTGACGCCGGGGGAGGGCTCCACGCTGTTTTTCGCCGCGATCTGGGAAGCTTACCCCGTGCAGGAGCAGGTGTGGCTGAGCACGGCGGTGGTGACCCAGGCCGCACAGGCTCAGCGCCGGCCGTTAATCCTGGATGCAGCAGGGCAGGAAGCCTGGCTTGATCCCGAGACGCCGTTGCCTGTGTTGCAAGGCTTGTTGGCCAGTGAGCCGACCGCGTTGCGCGAGCGGGTTTTGGCCAACATGGTCAATGATCCGAAGCTCAATGGGCCGGAGTGCCTGACGCCGGCGTGAGTCAGTAAGTGTTGGGTTAGGTTGACTGGCCCCTTCGCGGGCTTGCTCGCGAAGGCGGCCTCAAACCACCGAAAATCCCTAGACTTTGAACTGATTGATCAGCCGCCGTTGCTGCTCCGCCAATTTGGTCAGGTCCGCACTGGCCGCGCTGGACTCATCCGCGCCGCCCGCCACTTCATTGGCCACCTGGCCAATATTGATCACGTTGCGGTTGATATCCTCGGCCACAGCGCTCTGCTCCTCGGCCGCGCTGGCGATCTGGGTGTTCATGTCGTTGATCACCGACACGGCCTGGCTGATGGTTTCCAGTGCTTCGGCCGCCTTGGCCGCGTGCTGCACGCTTTCATCGGTACGGCTCTGGCTGTCTTCCATCACCCGCACCACATCCCGCGTGCCTTGTTGCAACTGCTGGATCATGGCCTGGATTTCTTCGGTGGCCTTCTGGGTTTTCTGCGCCAGGTTGCGCACTTCGTCGGCGACCACGGCAAAGCCACGCCCTTGCTCGCCGGCACGCGCCGCCTCGATGGCTGCGTTGAGGGCCAACAGGTTGGTCTGCTCAGCGATCCCGCGAATGGCTGTGAGGATGGCGTTGATGTTCTCGCTGTCCTTGGCCAGGGTTTGCACCACGCCCACCGCCTTGCCGATTTCCTCGGCCAGTGCGCCGATGGACGTCGACGTGTCGCGCACAATGCGCATGCCCTGGCTCGCGGCCTGGTCGGCATGGCTGGCGGCTTGCGCGGCCTGGGTGGCGTTACGCGCAACGTCTTGCGCCGTGGCGGTCATCTCATGCACCGCAGTCGCGACCTGATCGATTTCCACCATCTGTTTATGCACGCCCTGATTGGTGCGGATCGCGATGTCGGCGGTGTGCTCCGACGAGTCGCTGACCTTCTGCACTGAGCTGACCACTTGGGTGATCATGCCCTGTAGTTTGATCAGGAAGGTGTTGAAGCCGTTGGCAATAGCACCCAGCTCATCGGCGCGATCACTGGTCAGGCGCCGCGTCAGGTCGCCTTCGCCCTGGGCGATGTCATTGAGCATGGCCACCATTTGCTTGAGTGGGCGTGCGATGCCGTGGCCGACCAGCCAGATCACCAACAGGCCGATGCCGGCAATCAACAGGCCTGCAATGGCCATACCGACGATGTCGGCCTTGCGTTGTGCGTCCAAGTCGCTTTGCAGTGTGTGCAAGTCTGCCATCACCGCGTTCAGCGGCAGTTGCATCATCAAGGTCCAGCGCGCATCGGTCTGGCCAATATTGAAGGGCAGGAACAGCTCGATATGCCCGTGTTCCCTGTCGATGTCGTAACGCACTTCGCCGGCTTTCAGTTGGGCGAGGTTGGCCTGTTCGTTGGTGTCGAGCAGGTCGCTGGATTTTTCGCCAAGCTTGCTGGCGTCCTTGGTGTAGGCCACCAGGCGGCCGTTGCTGGAGATCAGCGCCAATTCACCGGCCCCGTTGTAGAGGTTTTGATCGGCGCTGGTGAGCATGTCCTGGATGAAGTTCACCGAGAGGTCCGCCCCGACAATGCCCTGGAAGGTGCCATCGATCATGATCGGTTCGATAAACGAGGCCAGCATCACCATCGCGTTGCCGACCTTGTAAGGGGCAGGGTCGATGGCGCAGGCTTTTTTGCTTTCCTTGGAGCACAGGTAGTACTCGCTGGCGCGCACGCCGGTGGAGAGGATTTTCTGGTCGGCCACATCCGCGAGTTTATCCAGGCCCAGGCTGCCATCCGCGTTGCGGTACCACCACGGCAGGAAACGCCCGTCGGTGCCCATGCCCACTATCGGGCTGTCCACGTAGGCGGCGTCGTTGTGTTCGATCGCATTGGGTTCCCAGCCAATGTAGGCGCCGAGGATTTTCGGGTTGCGCACCACGGTTTCGTGCAGCAGGTTGATCAGTTGTTCGCGACCGATCTGCAGGGCCGGTTGGCCCTTGGCGTCTTTCATGCCGAGCAAGGCGTTGGTGGTGGCCAGGGCCTTGGCACTCACCAGCGGCGCTTCCAATTCGCGCTGGATCATGGTGGCCTGGGTTTGCGCCAGGGTCGTAAGGCGCTGCTCGATGATCTGCTCGAATTGAGCCTGGGTGCGCGCCTGCACCCTCTCCTGAGTCCGTGCGCCGGCAAACAAGGCATACAGCACCAGCACCGCGATCACGCTGAGGACGATGGCGCCGGCCAGTGCCGCGACAGAAAATTGAATCGACTTGAATTTCATGAACGCTCCGGGCGCAAACGAAGAGGGCTGCCTTTTTGTATCGGCCACGGGCCCAATGGGCATGAGGGGGCGCCCGGTAAAATAGTGGGGTGTGTCGCAAATGGAATGGTCGCTGCCGCTGGCAAACTGTGCGATGTATCCGAAATTCAGCGGTTACACGTCTGGTGTATCTGGCGCCGATACACATGAGCGCCTACGATACGCGCCATGTTTTCAGGCGTCTTTTCAGGGAGAGTGTGTTGATGAAGAAATCAATGGCGATAAGTGGATTGGTTGCAGCGATGTTGCTGGCCGGTTGTCAGTCGGTCAACACCACCAGCGGCGGTGCCGTTGGGGTCGAGCGCAAGCAGTACATGTTCAGCATGCTGTCGAGCCAGGAAGTCGACCAGATGTATGCCCAGTCCTACCAGCAGACACTGGGCGAAGCCAGCAGCAAGGGCCAGTTGGACAAGACCAGCGCCAACGCCAAGCGCGTGCAGGCCATTGCCAAGCGGCTGATCGCCCAGGCGCCGACCTTCCGCCCGGATGCGGCGCAGTGGAAGTGGGAAGTGAACCTGATCAAGAGCGACGAGATGAACGCCAACTGCGGGCCTGGCGGCAAGATCTTCGTGTACAGCGCGTTGATCGATAACCTCAAGCTCACCGATGACGAACTGGCCGCGGTCATGGGCCATGAAATTGCGCATGCCTTGCGTGAGCATGGTCGCGAAGCCATGTCCAAGGCCTACGGGATCGAGATGGCCAAGCAGGGGGCCGGTGCACTCTTTGGCCTCGGCCAGGACAGCCTGGCATTGGCCGATACCGTGGCCAACTACGGCATGACCTTGCCCAACAGCCGCAGCAATGAAAACGAAGCAGACCTGATCGGCCTGGAACTGTCGGCTCGCGCGGGCTACAACCCGAATGCGGCGATCACGCTGTGGAATAAGATGGCCAAGGCTTCGGAAGGCTCGCCGCCTGAGTTCATGAGCACTCACCCGGCGTCCGACAGCCGAATTGCCTCGTTGCAGGCGGCGATTCCGAAGGTGATGCCGCTGTACCAGCAGGCCAAAAAATCCTGATCCACCGATAAGCACATGGCTGGATTTTTGTAGTGAGCGAGCTTGCCTCGCGCGGGGCAAGCCCGCTCACTACAGAACTGTGCTCATGAGCGCCCTAGATCCAGCCGCTGCTCTGCATGGCCTTGTACACCGCCACAATCGCCAGGACGAAAAACGCTGTCGCCGCCAGTCGACGAATCAAGGTCAATGGCAGTTTTTCCGCCGCAAAATTCCCCGCCAATACCACCGGCACGTTGGCAATCAGCATGCCCACGGTGGTGCCGATAATCACCAGCCACAGTTCCGGGTACTGCGCCGCCAGCATGACCGTGGCGATCTGCGTCTTGTCACCGATTTCCGCGAGGAAGAACGCAATCAGCGTGGTCAGGAATGGCCCGAATTTGCGGCTGGTACTGGCTTCGTCATCATCGAGTTTGTCCGGCACCAGGGTCCAGAGTGCCGTGGCGCAGAAGCTCGCCGCCAGGATCCAGTGCAGCACAGCATCCGAGAAGAAACTCCCGAACCAGGCCCCCACGGCACCGGCAGCCGCATGGTTGGCCAGGGTCGCGGCGACGATGCCGGCGATGATCGGCCAGGGCTTGCGGAAGCGAGCGGCAAGGATGAGTGCGAGCAGTTGCGTCTTGTCGCCGATTTCGGCCAAGGCAACGATTGCGGTAGGAACGAGTAATGAATCCAGCATCAGGTAGGTTTCCAGGGGCGGGTCGACACGGCTATGACACGTACAGCCTTCCCGCCCCGGGTAAGGTGTGCGTGTCATAGGTCTTGTCAAACCCCGGTCCGTCTGTGCGGACTCCTGGGTCGCATACGCCATGGTCTGCTGACCAAGTATGTTGACGTATGCCGGACGAGCGTGGCGCTCGTGGGAGACTACTCCCCTAGGACGGAGCGGATTCTGCCTAGGCAAAATCCATTCGGCAAGTGTTCTTTTTCAAACGCCCGTCAGCCGCGCTTGGCACGGTAGATGCGGAAACCGTTGCCTTCGGCCTTCACCGCACACACGCCCAGATGCTCTTCGATCAGCGGCTGGTACTTCAGGAAACTATTGGCAACCAGGCGCAGTTCGCCGCCTTTTGCCAGATGTTTCGCCGCTTTTCGCAGCAGGTTCTCGGTGGCGAAATAATCGGTATGCACCCCGACATGGAACGGTGGGTTGCTCAAAATTGCGTTCAACCCCATCGGCGCCGCGTCGATGCCATCACCGGTCAGTACCTCGGCTTCCAGGCCATTGGCGGTCAAGGTCAAGCGACTGCTGGCCGCAGCAAACGCATCCACATCCAGCATCGTGACGGTGTTGTGCGGGTAGCGACGTTTTACCGCAGCCCCCAGTACGCCAGCACCGCAACCAAAGTCAAGCAGATGACCACTCGGCAGTTTGTCCAAATGCGCCAGCAACAGCTCGGTGCCGCGATCCAGGCGACCGTGGCTGAACACACCCGGCAAGCTCACCACCTTCAGGGGGCCTTCGGCCAGCGGCACCTCGAAGACCTGCGCCAGGCTTTCCAGCTCGACCGCCTGCGGCGCGTTGGCCACGGTGACCTGCCACAGCTGGCAATGCCGCGCGTTGTCGAGCTTGCGCGGTTTGCCGAAGGGAATCATCTGCTTGGCGGCGCTTTCGATACCGGCCTTTTTCTCGCCGACCAGGAACAACTCGGCACCGGGCAAGCGTGCAGCCACGGCGTTGAGCAGGTAGTCGGTGAGGTCCTTGGACTTGGGCAGGAAGATCACCGCCGCTTCAAAGGCGCGCTCCGGCACGGTCACACCGAAGTGGCTACGCTCGGCGAAGCGTGCGTCGAGTGCCGCCTGGTCGCCGGCATGCCAGCTCCAACCGTGGGCGTTGGGCAGGCGACCCAGCAGGTCGTCGGCAGGCAAACCCACCAATAGCAGGTTGCCTTGAAAAAGTTCGGCCTGACGAAGCAGTACTTCACTGCGCGGATCCATGGTCTGCTCCTTGAAAAGGGGCGCAGTTTATCAACTGACGACGCGCAGCGGGGCGCCGCTGAAAAAGCTCCGGGCGTTTTCCGCCAGTTGGCCGACGATGCGCTGGCGCGCCTCGCGACTGCCCCAGGCGTTGTGCGGTGTCACGATCAGCCGAGGGATATCGCCGGCCAGCAGCGGGTTGCCGTTGATCGGCGGTTCCACGCTCAGCACATCGGTCGCCGCGCCACCCAGATGGCCGTTGCGCAACGCATCAGCCAGGGCCTGTTCGTTGATCAAACCACCGCGTGCGGTATTGACCACAAACGCACCCGGCTTGAGCAGCGCCAGTTCGCGGGCGCCGATAAAGTCGCGGGTGTGTTCATTGAGCGGGCAGTGCAGGGTGAGGGCGTCGACCTGCGCGAGCAGTTCATCCAACGGCACGCGGTCGGCACGGGCAGGGCGTCCCGGAATCGCACCGAGCACCACGCGCATACCAAAGGCTTCCGCCAGGCGTGCTACGGCGCTGCCCAATTCACCGTGACCGAGCAGGCCGAGGGTTTTGCCTTCCAGCTCGACGATGGGGTGGTCCAGCAGGCAGAACTGCTTGGCTTGCTGCCACTTGCCGGCGCTTACATCCCGTTGGTAGTCCTTCAAGCGCGTCGCCAGGTTGAGCAGCAGCATGATCGTGTGCTGCGCCACCGACGGCGTGCCGTAGCCCTGGCAGTTGCTCACCGTGATGCCTTGGGCGCGGGCGGCTTCGAGGTCGACGTTATTGGTGCCGGTGGCCGACACCAGAATCAGCTTGAGTTCCGGGCAGGCCGCCAGGGTGTCGTGGTTGAGGGCGATTTTGTTGCTGATGGCTACCTGAACGCCTTGCAGGCGTTCAACCACATTCTGCGGCGTGGTGCCTGTAAACAACTGCAACTCGCTGAAGCTGTTGCGCAGCTCGCTGAGGTCAAGGTCCCCCAGGTCCAGGGACGGATGATCAAGGAAGACGGCGCGGCGATTGTTCGTCATCAACTGTACCTTTTGCGACAGGGTTCGAAGGCGTAATCTGCCGAGCCTATCAGATGAAATAATCAGTTACTTAATGGGAGTGAGCATGTACGCCGCCGAGTTCTTGACCGTAGCCCTGATTCACTTATTGGCGGTGGCCAGCCCCGGCCCGGATTTCGCGGTAGTGGTGCGTGAAAGTGTGACCCACGGCCGCCGCGCCGGCACCTGGACCGCACTGGGCGTGGGCTCGGCGATATTCCTGCACGTGGGGTACTCGCTGCTCGGTATCGGCTTGATCGTGTCCCAGTCCATCGTGCTGTTCAACGCGCTCAAGTGGGCGGCGGCGGCCTACCTGCTGTACATCGGTTTCAAGGCCCTGCGCGCACAGCCGGCCAAGCCGGCCGCCGAGGGCGAGTTGCACCGCGAGGCGGGCGAGCGCACCCCGCGTGGGGCGTTCACTGCCGGTTTCGTGACCAACGGCTTGAACCCCAAAGCCACGCTGTTCTTCCTGTCGTTGTTTACCGTGGTGATCAACCCGCATACACCGTTGGCGATCCAGGCCGGTTACGGCGTGTACCTGGCGGTAGCGACGGCGCTGTGGTTCTGCCTGGTGGCGATGCTGTTCAGCCAGCAGCGCGTACGCGCCGGGTTTGCGCGGATGGGGCATTGGTTTGATCGGACCATGGGCGCGGTGTTGATCGCCATCGGGGTAAAGCTGGCCTTCACCAGCATGAAATAGGCTGGATGCTGGCGCAAAGCTAGCATTCATTGGGGTCTGCAAATCATTCCTTTGGGTGATTTGGTTGAAACATAAGGTCTCTAAAGTGCAGGTCTTCAAGCCAAGACCGTGCAGTCATAAAAGGGATTCGTATGTTGCAGACCCGTGTTATCCCGCCCGCCGAAGGTGCGTACCAATACCCGCTGTTGATCAAACGCCTGTTGATGTCCGGCACCCGTTACGAGAAGACCCGGGAAATCGTCTACCGCGACAAGCTGCGCTACACCTACCCGACGTTGATCGAGCGGGTCGCGCGCCTGGCGAATGTGTTGACCGATGCCGGCGTCAAGGCCGGTGACACCGTGGCGGTGATGGATTGGGACAGCCATCGCTACCTGGAATGCATGTTCGCCATCCCGATGATCGGCGCGGTGATCCACACCATCAACGTGCGCCTGTCGCCGGAACAGATCCTGTACACCATGAACCACGCCGAGGACCGCTTCGTGCTGGTCAACAGCGAGTTCGTGGGCCTCTACCAGGCCATCGCCGGGCAGCTCACCACCGTCGACAAGACCCTGCTGCTCACCGACGGCGAGACCAAGACCGCCGAGTTGCCCAACCTGGTGGGCGAGTACGAAACCCTGCTGGCCGCCGCCAGCCCGACATACGACTTCCAGGACTTCGACGAGCATTCCGTCGCCACCACCTTCTACACCACCGGCACCACCGGTAACCCCAAGGGTGTGTATTTCACCCATCGCCAATTGGTGCTGCACACCATCGGCGTGGCGACCATCATGGGCAGCGTCGACAGTGTGCGCCTGCTCGGCACCAACGACGTGTACATGCCCATTACACCGATGTTCCACGTGCACGCCTGGGGCCTGCCTTACGTGGCGACCATGCTTGGCCTGAAACAGGTCTATCCCGGCCGCTACGATCCGGAATACCTGGTGGAGCTGTGGCGCAAGGAAAAGGTCACCTTCTCCCATTGCGTGCCGACCATCCTGCAAATGGTGCTCAACGCCAAGGCCGCCCAGGGTGTGGATTTTGGCGGCTGGAAAATCGTCATCGGCGGCAGCGCGCTCAACCGTTCGCTGTATGAAGCGTCCAAGGCGCGTGGCATCCAATTGACCGCTGCGTACGGCATGTCCGAGACCGGGCCGCTGGTGTCCTGCGCCCACCTCAACGACGAGTTGATGGCCGGCAGCGAAGATGAACGCATTACCTACCGCATCAAGGCCGGCGTGCCGGGGCCGTTGGTGGAGGCGGCGATCATCGACGGCGACGGCAATTTCCTGCCTGCCGACGGTGAGTCCCAGGGTGAATTGGTGTTGCGTGCGCCGTGGCTTAGCGAAGGTTATTTCAACGAGCCGCAAAAGGGCGCCGAGCTGTGGGCCGGCGGCTGGATGCACACCGGCGATGTGGCCACGCTGGATGCCTTTGGCGTAATCGACATCCGCGACCGCATTAAAGACGTGATCAAGACTGGCGGCGAGTGGATCTCGTCCCTGGCCCTCGAAGACCTGGTCAGCCGCCACCCGGCGGTACGCGAAGTAGCGGTGGTGGGCATCGCCGACCCGCAGTGGGGCGAGCGCCCGTTTGCCCTGCTGGTAGTGCGTGATGGCCATGTGATAGGGGCCCGCGAGCTCAAGGAACACCTCAAGCCGTTCGTCGAACTGGGCCACTTGAGCAAGTGGGCAATTCCGAGCCAGATCGCCGTTGTTACGGAAATTCCCAAGACCAGCGTCGGCAAGCTCGACAAAAAACGTATCCGAGTTGACATCATTGAGTGGCAGGCCAACAACAGCACGTTCCTGTCGACGCTCTAATGCCCGCGCCGTGCCCATTCGGGCACGGCACTGCTCTATCTCGCGCCTTCACTTGTGATTTGCCAATTTTCAGCCATCCTTGCCGCGTCGGCCTTCGCCGACATGGCGAAAGGGTCGTGGCAGACGGGTTGGTGATGCAAATCACACTTTAGAGGGATCAAGCACTACCCCCCTGCTGGCTATAGTCCCTTCCAGAGTTTTTCACGGATGTTCCGCTTCGGGCCATGGGGGCTCGGCTGCCGAGCGGCATTGGAATCGTTGTATTCCGGCCGTTACAAGCATCACAGAACGAACTCACTGCCATAACAATAATGCACATGGAGTAGCGTCGATGACCTCAGTAAACCAGTTCTGGCGCCGGGCAAAACTGCCCCTGGCCGTCAGTCTCGCCTCTACGCTCGCCGGGCCCGCATTCGGCGTCAGTTTCAATATCGGTGAAATCGAAGGGAGTTTTGACTCGTCTCTTTCCGTGGGGGCGAGCTGGTCGACGGCCAAAGCCAACCGCGACCTGATAGGCGTCAACAACGGGGGCAGGGGCTTGTCCCAGACCTCCGATGACGGCCATTTGAACTTCAAGCGGGGTGAGACCTTCTCGAAGATCTTCAAAGGCATTCATGACCTGGAGCTGAAGTACGGCGACACCGGCGTGTTTGTGCGTGGCAAGTACTGGTATGACTTTGAGTTGAAAGACGAAAGCCGTCTGTTCAAGGACATCAGCGACAACAACCGTAAAGAGGGGGCAAAGTCCTCGGGCGGGCAAATTCTCGATGCGTTCGTCTACCACAACTATGCGATCGCCGATCAGCCGGGTTCGGTGCGGTTGGGCAAGCAGGTTGTAAGTTGGGGGGAGAGTACTTTCATCGGCGGCGGCATCAACTCCATCAACCCGATCGATGTGTCCGCGTTCCGTCGTCCGGGGGCTGAGGTCAAGGAAGGCTTGATTCCGGTCAACATGTTCTATGTGTCGCAGACACTGACCGATAACCTGTCGGCGGAAGCGTTCTATCAGTTGGAATGGGACCAGACGGTTACGGACAACTGCGGGACATTCTTCTCTCAGCCGGACGTCATCTCTGATGGTTGCGACAACAACCTACGGGTCTTGAACAAGCGCTCTCGCATCTCGCCTCTTGCGTATCCCACGCTCAATGCTTTGGGTGTTGATGTGAACGAAGAGGGTGTGCTCGTGCGCCGTGGCCCCGACCGTGATGCCCGGGACAGCGGCCAGTTTGGCGTAGCCATGCACTACAACTTCGAGCCGTTGGACACCGAGTTCGGCGCTTACTTCATGAACTATCACAGCCGTGCGCCGATTTTCAGTGCCCAGGGTGCGCCAGCATCAGCTTACAACCGTCCACTGGGTGGGCTGGCGGCGTTACGCCCGGTGATTGTGGCGGGTAGCTCCAACTACTTCGTCGAATACCCGGAAGACATTCGTCTTTACGGCTTGAGCTTTTCCACCACGCTGCCTACCGGTACTGCATGGAGCGGGGAGTTGAGCTACCGGCCGAATGCACCGGTGCAACTGAGCACCACCGACATACTCTATGCGGGCGTCACGCCTATTATCGGCTTTGGCAACGCTTCGGTGCTCAAAGGCTCGCCTGGTCAAGACCTGCATGGTTACAACCGCAAGGAAATCACGCAGTTCCAGACCACATTCACGCACTTCTTTGATCAAGTGATGGGCGCCAGCCGCTTGACCACGGTGGGTGAGATTGGGGTGACTCATGTGGGCGGCCTGGAGAGCAAATCAGAGGCCCGTTATGGCCGCGACCCGGTATTTGGTCCAGGTACTTTGCCCGGTGGTTTCTGCAATACGCTTAATAATTCCACCGCCGTGGGTGCTGGCCTGGCTAATGCCAATGGGCTGAATACCAACTGCAATAACGATGGCTTTACTACGGCCACTTCTTGGGGCTACCGCGCTCGTGCGATATGGGAGTATCCGGACGTCTTCGCTGGCGTAAACCTTAAGCCAAACGTGGCGTGGTCCCATGACGTCAAGGGTTACTCCCCAGGTCCTGGCGCTAACTTCGAAGAAGGTCGCAAGGCGGTCAGCCTGGGCCTGGATGCCGAGTATCAGAACACCTATACCGCCAGCCTGGCCTACACCAACTTCTTTGGTGGCAAGTTCAGTACGGTGGATGACCGCGACTTCGTCGCTTTGAGCTTCGGCGCCAACTTCTAAGCACACTGCATTTCAGGAAGACCAGAACATGAAAATAACCAAAAGTCTGTTGCACGTGGGTGTGCTTGGGCTGTCGATCCTGGCGAGCAACGTCATGGCCGCAGTCTCGGCGGATGAAGCGGCCAAGTTGGGCACGAGCCTGACACCGATGGGCGCCGAGATGGCCGGTAACGCTGCAGGCACCATTCCTAAATGGTCGCCGCTGCCTACCAACGCCGGCGCCGTCGACGCCCGTGGGTTCCTGGCCAACCCCTACGCCAGTGAGCAACCGCAATTCACCATCACTGCGGCGAACGTCGAGCAATACAAAGACAAGCTGGCACCGGGGCAGTACGCGATGTTCAAGCGTTACCCGGAAACCTTCAAGATGCCGGTCTACCCGACCCATCGCGGCGCCACCGTGCCGGCTGATGTGTTCGCCGCGATCAAGAAGAACGCCACCACCACCAACCTGGTGTCCGGCGGCAACGGCCTGGAAAACTTCGAAACCGCCGTGCCGTTTCCGATTCCCAAAAGCGGCGTTGAAGTCATCTGGAACCACATCACCCGTTATCGCGGCGGCAGCGTGACCCGTCTGGTAACCCAGGCTACGCCACAAACCAACGGTTCCTACAGCCTGGTGTACTTCCGCGACCAGTTTGTGTTCCGCGACAAGATGAAAGACTTCGACCCGAAAAACCCGGGTAACGTGCTGTTCTACTTCAAGCAGCAAGTGACCGCGCCGGCCCGTCTGGCCGGTGGTGTGCTGCTGGTGCACGAAACCCTGGACCAGGTGAAGGAGCCGCGTTCGGCCTGGGTCTACAACGCCGGCCAGCGCCGTGTTCGCCGGGCGCCGCAAGTGTCCTATGACGGCCCAGGTACCGCCGCCGATGGTCTGCGCACGTCCGACAACCTCGACATGTACAACGGTGCACCGGATCGCTACGACTGGAAGCTCGAAGGCAAGAAAGAAATCTACATCGCCTCCAACAGCTACAAGATCGATGATCCGAAGCTCAAGTACGCCGACATCATCAAGGCCGGCCACATCAACCAGGACCTGGCTCGCTACGAGCTGCGCCGCGTCTGGCACGTGGTCGCGACCTTGAAGGAAGGCCAGCGCCATATCTATGCCAAGCGTGATTTCTTCATCGACGAAGACACCTGGCAAGCGGCGGTCATCGACCACTACGACGGCCGTGGCCAGCTGTGGCGCGTCGCCGAAGCCCACGCCGAGAACTACTACGACAAGCAAGTGCCGTGGTACGCCCTGGAAACCCTCTACGACCTGCAGTCCGGCCGCTACCTTGCACTGGGCATGAAGAACGAAGAGAAACAGGCGTATGACTTCGGCTTCACCGCCACCACCAGCGACTTCACGCCAGCGGCCTTGCGCCAGGATGGTGTTCGCTAAGCTGAGTTAACTCGCAAATGTGGGAGGGGGCTTGCCCCCGATAGCGGTGTGACAGTCAAAAAGTGCATTGACTGATCCGCCGCCATCGGGGGCTTGCCCCCTCCCACATTTTTTGTCGCAGTTCTTTTTCAGGCAAATGTTGCAAAGATCTACAAACCTGCCGCTTTTACCGCTAGTCTGCGGACATCTGCAATGCCGACAACAGCCTTCTACAAGAGCCCGGCGATGACTGATCTGTCCCGAATCCAAGGGCCTGCCAGCGCGGTAATCCCCACCCTGGAAGGTCGTTTCTACAGGCCACCCCTGCCTGACGGCTACGTGCTGCGACCGCGCCTGTGCGAGCGCCTGAGTGCCGGGCTGGAAGGGCGGCTGTTGCTGGTCAGCGCGCCGGCGGGGTTCGGCAAGAGTTCGTTGGCGGTGGAGTTCTGCCAGAGTCTGCCGCCCCATTGGCAGAGTTTGTGGCTGGGCCTGAGCCCGCGTGACAACGACCCCGGCCGTTTCCTCGAACGCCTGCTCGACGGTTTGCAGCAATTCTTCCCGCAACTCGGCGCCCAATCCCTGGGCCTGCTGAAAATGCGCCAGCGTCACCAACCCTTTGCTTTCGAAGAATGGCTGGATGGCCTGCTCGATGAGCTGACGGTGCACCTGTCTACCCGCGCGCCGCTGTTGCTGGTGCTGGATGACTATCACCTGGCCCAAGGGCCGGTGCTCGATCGCTGCCTGCAGTTTTTTCTCAACCATTTGCCCGATGGCCTGGTGGTGCTGGTCACCAGCCGCCAGCGCCCGGACTGGCATCTGGCGCGGCTGCGGTTGTCGCGCCACCTGCTCGAGCTGCACGAACAAGACCTGCGCCTGACGCACGGCGAATCCCTGGCCGTGCTGGATCGCCACAGTAGTTCCTTGCGCGGCGAAGCCCTCGACAACCTGATCCGCCGCAGTGAAGGCTGGGTCGCCGGTTTGCGCTTCTGGTTGCTGGCCGCCTCTGAAGCCGGCAGTGATGGTGCCCTGCCCCAGAGCCTGCACGGGGGGGAAGGGCTGATCCGCGATTACCTGCTGGAAGAAGTGATCGACTGCCTGCCGGCCGACGTGCAGGCGTTTTTGTACGACACTGCCCCTCAGGATCGTTTTTGCAGCGCGCTCTGCGACGCCGTGCGCGAAGCTCATGACAGCGCCGAAATCCTGCGTTACCTGCAAGCCCACCAAGTGTTCCTGGTACCGCTCGACGAGCAGGGCCATTGGTACCGTTACCACCATTTGTTTTCCGACCTGCTGCGCACCCGACGCGCCAGCAGCAACGTGCTGCCAGCGGCCAGCCTGCACCTGCGTGCGTGCCGATGGTTCAATGCCCAGGGCTTGATCGATGAAGCGGTGGAGCAGGCGTTGCGCGCCGGTCACCTGGATGTGGCCGCTAACCTGGTGCAGAACCTGTCCGAAGAGCAACTGTTGGCCGAGCAGAATGTGGGCATGCTGCTGCGCTGGAAAATGGACTTGCCCGACAGTCTGCTGATCAGCACGCCGCGCTTGATCGTGCTCTACAGCTGGGCTTTGGGCCTGGCCTGTCAGTTGGATGCGGCGGAGGAGCTGTCCAGCTACCTCAGCCGCTTCCTGCCGGCACCGTCGGCCACCGCGCAGAAATCGATGCTGGCTCAATGGCTGGCGCTGAGCGGGATCATCGCGCGGGGCCGGGGCGATCGCGAGCTGACCCAGCGCTATTGCAGCGAAGCGTTGGAAAGCCTGCCGCAACGGCGTTACGGCCAGCGGCTGATGTGCCTGTCGACCCTCTCCAACCTGGCCATTGTCGATGCCGACCTGTGGCGTGCCCGTGGCTTGAATCGCGAATCCCTGGAGCTGGCGCAGCGCGTCGGCAACCCGTTGTTCGAGGCCCTGGCCCATTACGACCGTGCGCGCGTGTTGCAGGCGCGCGGCGAAATCCTGCGCTCCCTGGATGAAGTGCGCCAGGGCCTGCAACGCCTGCAGGGCCTGGCGCCTCAACGGTTGTACGCGGTGCGCGCGCGTCTATCGCTCTATGAAGGTTTTTTGCTGCTGGTGCGGCTCCAGCCCGAAGCCGGGCTCGCCCGCTTGCGCGCCGGCCTCGCCGAAGCCCGCGCTTGTCGCGACATCAGCGTGTTGATCGGCCATTGTGTGATCGCCAGTTTCGAAGGCCGCCGTGGCGACTTCGCCCGTGCCTTTGCCGAGCTCGCCGAGGCGGAGCGGCTGATGCATATCTGGGACGTGCCACCGATCTACTACCTGGCGATGATCACCCTGATCAAATGCGAGCTCTGGCTGGCCCAGGGCCGCACCGACCTGGCCGACGCCTGGCTGACCCGCCTGGGGCAAACCTACAACGGTGAGCAGGCTGCCGCCGCGCCAGAGTTTCATCCACACCTGCCGCAACATATCGGGTTGCAGCAGGCGGCCCTGGATGCCATTCGCCATCAACCCGCGGCGGCGCTGCTCCGGCTTGAAGAGTTGGCACAACAGGCCCACAACAGCGGGCGCCAGATGATCGCCCTGATGGCGCTGACGCAGCAGGCCCAGTTGCTCTTGGAAAGTGCCCAGGAAGCCAAGGCGCGCTCGGTTCTGGTCCAGGCCCTTGAGGCCGGCGCCGGGGGCGCGCTGCAACCTTTCCAGCGCTTGTTGGAAGGGCACCCTGGCTGGATGCGCGAGCAATTGGGCAAGGATGCGCAGGGTCTGCTGAACCAGAGTTTGCTGGTGCTTCTGCCGACGGTGGTGACACCCGAGGTAGCGCCGGCTCACGAAACCTTGAGCGCGCGTGAGTTGGCAGTGCTGAAACTGATTGCCCAAGGCTGCTCGAACCAGGAAATCAGTAACCAGCTGTTCATCTCACTGCACACCGTGAAGACCCACGCCAGCCACATCAACAGCAAGTTGGGGGTGGAGCGGCGGACCCAGGCGGTGGCCCGTGCCAAGGCAATGGGCCTGCTGGCGTAGACCCTCCGAAGTCTATGGCGCGCTTGGGCACTGGTTGGACGACCTGTCGACTGCCTGGCGAATCTGCGCCGCGAAGCGTTTGAGATTGTTCTGGTGGGCGAGCACCAAGTCGTCAATGCTCGCGCCGGCCGGCGACTGCAAGGTGGTGCGGCAGGTCAGCGGCGCGCGATCACTGCCGCTGGCCGGCCGCAGACGCCATTTGACGTCGAGCAGTGCGTACTGGCCGGGCACGGAGTCAAAGCGCTGCACCTCAAGGCGTAGCAACATCGATTGCCGAGGATTGCTGTTGGCCAATTGATCCACCAGCGCGCTCCTCAACTCATCCACCAGGCTGGCAGCCCACCACTGTGTATCCAGGATCGCGACGCCGCTGTTGCCTTGGCGAACCACAATCTGGGGGCGGTCGACTTGTGGCGGCACACTGATACTTTCGATTTTTATCCCACCCGCGTCGGTCCCGGTGCTGTTGCTCCACTGCGCCGGGGTCAGGGTATGAAAAGTAATCGGTGTACTGCTGCATGCCCCCAGCGCGAGCAATGCGCTGAGCAGGGTGACTTTCAACGTTAACGTCATGGCGCTTGCTCCACGGTTCATTTGCGCGGCGGTCCTTGCAGGTCCAACGGGACGGCGTTATCGGGGCGGCCGCGAATCAGTGATTCCGGGTGTCGGCCCAGGTAGTCCGACAGCTCGCGCAAGGAACGCGACATGCGACCCAGCTCATCCAGGGTCTGGGTCAGTTGCTCGCGTTGCGGTGAGTCTTCGGCCAGGGTCGAGCTGGCCGATTGCAACGTCTTGCTCACGTCAGCCAGGGTGTTCTGGACGCTTGGCAAGGTCTTGGCGTTGAACTGGGTCAGTCCTTTGCGCAGTTCCACGAGGTTGCTGTCGAGGTTGCCGGCGATACGTTCGATCGGCAGCTGGTTGATCTTGTTGACGATGTTTTCGAGTTTTTCCTGCAACTGTTCCAGGTTGCCAGGAATCGTGGGAATGCTGACCGGACGCGCCTTGGGATCAAACGCCACCTTCTCGGCTTTCGGGTAGAAGTCCAGAGCGATGTACAGCTGGCCGGTCAGCAAATTGCCGCTGCGCGCCTGGGCCCTCAGGCCGTTTTCGATAAACGAGCCGATCAGGCGTACACCAGCGGCTTCATCATTGGGGTCATGGTTCATCGTCTTGAGCAACTTGGTATGGGCCTGACCGAGCAATTGCGGGTAGATCACGATGCCGACGTTGAGCGGAAAGCTGCGCTTCTTCGCGTCGAAATCCAGGTTGATTGACACCACCTTGCCAAACTCGACGCCGAGGAATTCCACCGGTGCGCCGACCTTGAGCCCGCGCAGCGCCTGGTCGAAGCGCAGGCTCATGTATTGCCCCTGGCCATTGGGCGGGGCGAGGGCGGCGAGCTGATCGTCGAACAGTTCAAACGTGCGCTCTTCACTGGCCGGCTTGTCGTTGGGGCTGTAAGGCGGTGCCAGGAAAGCGATACCGCCGACCAGCATGGACGACAGCGATTCGGTTTTCAGCGCGAAGCCATTGGCGCCCACACTCAGGTCGATGCC
This sequence comes from Pseudomonas fluorescens group sp., assembly GCF_020093335.1. Classification (NCBI taxonomy): domain Bacteria; kingdom Pseudomonadati; phylum Pseudomonadota; class Gammaproteobacteria; order Pseudomonadales; family Pseudomonadaceae; genus Pseudomonas; species Pseudomonas fluorescens group sp. The sequence goes on from NZ_JAIOKW010000009.1 coordinate 113,957, forward strand.
GCTGGCGTTCCAGAACCGCGTGTTTTCGGTGACGTAGACATCGTTGGGCGCGTGCACGAACACCTCGATATCGACGCCCTTGCCTTCGGCATCCAGTTTGTACGCCACGACCTGGCCGACCTCGATTTTGCGGTAATACACCGGCGAGCCGATATCCAGCGAACCCAGGTTCTGCGTGTGCAGGGTGAAGCGCTTGCCCGGTTCGCCGTAAGTGATGGGCGGCGGGTTTTCCAGGCCGGTAAACTGTTTGGCGCGGGTCTCGGACTGGCCAATGTCGGCGCCGATGTAGTCGCCAGAGAGCAGGGTGTCGATGCCGGACACGCCGCCGGCGCCGATGCGCGGGCGTACCACCCAGAACTGCGAGTCGGCGCGGGTAAAGCTGTCGGCCTGCTTGGCCAGCTTCACGGTGGCGTTGACGCTTTTCTGGTCGTCACTCAAGGCCACTTCGGTCACTTGGCCGATCACCACGTTGCGGTATTTGACTTCGGTTTTATTCGCGGTCAGGCCACTGCCGGTCTTGAAGTTAAGGATGATGGTCGGGCCTTGCTGGAGCACGCTGTGAACCACCAGCGAAATCCCCACCAACACCGCAACGATCGGTACGATCCAAACCAGCGAAACGCTGAAACGCCGAGTCTTGACGGCCGGCGAGCCTGGGGATTGCGGGGTGTCAGGGGTGGGTGACGTCATCCGAGGTATCCTTGGTGTGTGGGGTTTCCCAGATCAGCCTCGGGTCGAAGCTCATGGCGGCCAGCATGGTAAACACCACCACCAGGCCGAAAAACAGAATGCCCAGGCGTGGCTCGATAGTGCCCAGGGCCTGGAACTTGACCAACGCGGCCACCAGCGCAACCACGATCACGTCGAGCATGGACCAGTAGCCGATCAGTTCGACAAACCGAAACAGCTTCGAGCGCTCTTTGCGCGCCCAGCGGCTGTTTCGCTGCACGGTGACCAGCAGCAGCATCAACGACACAAACTTGATGCCCGGCACCGCGATGCTGGCGATGAAAATAATCAGCGCAATGTCCCACGCACCATGCTCCCAGAACTCCAGCACGCCGCTCATGATGGTGCTATCTGCGCCTGAACCGAGCATGGTGGTGTTCATCACCGGCAGCAGGTTGGCCGGCACATAAAACGCCAGCGCCGTCAGCATATAGGCCCAGGTACGCGTCAGTGAGTTGACTTTGCGCCGGTGCAGGGGGGCGTCACAGCGCTGGCATTCCGGCGCGCCGGTGCTGATGTCGGCAGACAGGCCACAACTGTGGCACAGGCACAGGTTAAGCTCGCTGGCAGTCGGTGGCGGGTTCATACGGCGTCCCACAGGTCGCGCACGTCACGACCGGCAATACGGATCAGCAACAGGCTGAGCGCCGCCAGGGCAAATAGCCCGGTGCCGGGGATCACATCCAGCATACCGGCCAGCTTGAACACGGCCACCATCGCACCGAGCAGGCACACTTCCAGCATGCTCCAAGGTCTGAGCGCTTCCAGCCAGCGCATGCATAGCTTGAAGGCGGGCGAACGTCTGCCCGAGAGGGCAAAACTCAGCACCCAGGTCAGCAGCAATAGCTGAAACACCGGTGCGATGATGATGGAAATAGCGGCCACCAAGGCGATAAAGGTAATCGGCCCCAGACTCAGCGCAACCACTGAATCCCATAGGGTGGCGCTGTTTTTCAGGCCTTGCAGGCTGATGCTCATCACCGGATAGAAATTGGCGAAAGTCCATAACACGGCGGCGGTCAGGGTCAGGGCGAGACGCTGCTGTACTGACAGGCCGTTGTAACGCTGGAGTACGCCCGCGCAGCGCACGCAATGGGCTTTTTGATGTTTGGCGAGCGTGACTTTTTCGTACACACAGTCGCAGTGTTCGCAGATGATCAGCTGATTCGCCATGGGGCTCGCTCCAGCGCGGCGCGGTTGCGGTCTTGGATTGTTCTTCAATGGCGCTTGGAAAGCTTAGCCTTTGGTACTCGGGACGCCATGCTCCCTTTCGGGTCAGGGGTATCGTCAACCATACTCTGTGCCGAATATGCCATAGAGCCTGCTGGAGCACCGATGAATATTGAACACGCCGCACTCATCCGCGAGACCTTTCCCGTCGGCCCGCTGCAGTGCAACTGCACCATCATCGGCGACCCGATCAGCAAAAAAGCCATCGTAGTCGACCCGGGCGGCAACCATGAGCTGATCCTGGCGCGGCTCGATGCCTTGGGCCTCAAGGTGGTCAGCATCATCCACACCCATGCCCACCTGGATCACTTCCTGGCGTCCGGACAGTTGAAAGAGAAGACCGGCGCTACATTGCACTTGCACAAGGAAGATCAATTCCTCTGGGACAATCTGGAAATGCAATGCCAGATGTTTCGCGTTCCCTACACCCCGGTGCCTTCGCCTGATCGCTGGCTGGAAGATGATGAGGAATTGGCCTGCGGCTGCGGTGTGGCGTTGCACACACCGGGGCATACGCCGGGGTCGATGAGTTTCTGGTTTGCCGATGCCAAGCTGCTGATTGCGGGTGACACGCTGTTTCGTCGCGGTATCGGGCGTACAGATTTGTGGGGCGGGGACCAGGCGACCATTGTGCGTTCGATCAAACAACGGTTGTACACGCTGGATGAAGGCGCGACGGTGGTGACCGGCCATGGGCCGGATACCCGCTTGGGTGATGAAATGCGTGAGAACCCTTTTGTGCGGGCGTGAAGGAATAATTGCGGGGGCGGCGCTGTTCTCTGGCCAGGATTGGCAAGCGTTGTAGCAAAAACTCAGGTCGTGTTCAGCGTGGGTCTGCTACGGTTTCTGTAGGCACGGAATTTTTACCGTTTGTCGCGTTCAAAACTCGGCACAGGTCCATTGCCAATGTCCTCTGCACCTCAGAATGCAAAAGTAGGAGCTCCCTTCATGTTCACTTCGCGTCGTCTGCTTGTTGTTGCTACGGTCGTAGCCCTGTTGTCTGGCTGCGCATCACCTAACCCTTATGACGGCAGCAGCCAGGGACAGGCGAGTAATGAATCCGGCGGTATGAGCAAGACTGCCAAGTACGGTGGCCTGGGTGCCCTGGCCGGTGCATTGGCCGGTGCCGCCATCGACCATAACAACCGTGGCAAAGGCGCGCTGATCGGCGCGGTCGTTGCAGGTGCCGGTGCCGCAGGCTATGGCTACTATGCCGACCAGCAAGAAAAGAAACTGCGTGAAAGCATGGCCAACACCGGTGTTGAAGTTCAGCGCCAGGGCGACCAAATCAAGCTGATCATGCCCGGCAACATCACCTTCGCCACCAACTCCGACGCGATCTCCAGCAGCTTCTACCAGCCGCTGAATAACTTGGCCAACTCCCTCAAGCAGTTCAACCAGAACACCATCCAGATCGTGGGCTACACCGACAGCACCGGTAGCCGCCAACTGAACATGGACCTGTCCCAGCGCCGTGCGCAGAGCGTGGCTAACTACCTGACCTCCCAAGGCGTCAACGGTGCGAACTTGAGCGCTCGCGGTGCTGGCCCGGATAACCCGATTGCCAGCAACGCTGACGTCAACGGCCGTGCCCAGAACCGTCGCGTGGAAGTGAACCTCGGCCCGATCCCAGGCCAGCAGTACGGCCAGCCAGGTGCCCAGCAACAGGCGCCACAGCAGAACAACCAGTTCCAGGGCAACCCGTACTCGCAGTACCAGTAAACATTCGTTAATAAAAAAGGGCGCCTGTGTAAGGCGCCCTTTTTTGTGGCTGTCGTTTACATCAATCGATGTACTCGAAGACCTTGACGATTTTCTGTACGCCCGACACGCCCTGCACCAGGTTGGCGGCGCGAGTGGCTTCAGCCTGGGTCAGCAGGCCCATCAGGTAAACGATACCGTTGTCGGTCACGACCTTGATGCGCGAACCGGGAATCGCGTTATCGGTGAGCATCTGCGCCTTGATCTTGGTAGTCAGCAGGGCATCGTTGCTGATGGCCAGCAGGGTGATCGGGTCCATCACCTGCAGTTCGTTATGAACCTTCTTGACCCGCTGCACGGCCGCGGCGGCTTGTTCGGCCTGGGCCTTGAGGTCGGCGCGCGGTGTCTGGCCGGCCAGCAGTACCACGCCGTTGAAGCTGGTGACGACGATGCGTGAAGCACCGTTGCCCAGGTCTGGAGCGGCTTTGGCGACGTTGACTTCGACCTTGGTTTCGATCAGCGAGTCATCGATCTTGCTGCCGAAGGTACGGGTGCCCTTGTCATCCTGAATAGGGGTGTCACGTGTTGCAGTGATGGCCGTGCTGCAGCCGCTGATAGCGAGGCACAGGGTGATGGCCAAAAGGCTGAGGCGGTTAACGGTCATTCTTCACTCCCAAACAGTTGGCTGTCGATCAGATCGCACAGGCAATGGATCGCCAGCAGGTGGACTTCCTGGATACGTGCGGTGACATTGGCCGGAACGCGAATCTCCACGTCTTCGGGCAACAGCAGCGAGGCCATGCCTCCACCATCGCGTCCGGTCAATGCTACGACAATCATTTCGCGATCATGTGCGGCCTGGATCGCTTGAATAATATTCGCCGAGTTGCCGCTGGTGGAAATCGCCAGCAGCACGTCACCTGGTTGGCCCAGGGCGCGGATCTGCTTGGAGAAGATTTCGTTGTAGCTGTAATCGTTGGCGATCGATGTGATCGTCGACGAGTCGGTGGTCAAGGCGATGGCCGGCAGGCTCGGACGCTCACGCTCGAAGCGGTTGAGCAGCTCGGACGAGAAATGCTGTGCATCGCCGGCCGAACCGCCGTTGCCGCACGAAAGCATTTTGCCCTCGTTGAGCAGCGCATTGACCATGACCTGACTGGCTTGCTCGATGTGCGGTGCAAGTACGTCCATCGCCTGTTGCTTGGTGTCGATGCTGGCCTGGAAAAGCTGGCGAATTCGGGATTGCATGTCCATCTGTGTGACCTTAAGTAGCGCGGCTGTTTGGCACAGGAATGTGCAGCCCGCAAAGCAAAGAGCAAAAGTGTTGGGTGAAGATGTCCGGTGAATCAGCTGTCGAAGGCATCTTTGAGCCAGTTCAGATCAGCCTGACCAGACGGTGTGCTTTCTAGGGCAACCACATCGAAACGGCAGGGGGCGTCGGCCCAGCGATGCTCTTTTTGCAGGAAGAACTGCGCGGCGAGTATCAGCTTCTGACGCTTGCGCCCGTCAATACTGGCGAGCGCGCCACCCCATTGTGCGTGTTTTCTGTAGCGGACTTCGACGAATACTACTGTATCGCCGTCAAGCATGACCAGATCAAGCTCGCCACGTTTACATAACCAGTTCTGCGCCAGTAGGCGCAGACCCTGGTGTTGCAGGTATTTCAGCGCTTGAAGTTCGGCATCCTTGCCGCTTTGTGCGCTGGACCTCTCAGGCATCAGCGAGGGGTGTCCGGTAGGCGCTGGATCTCGCCGCCGACGAATTTCGCCCAAGGCATCTGGCGATCAACGCGTTGGTTGGCGCTGATGCCCAGGTTGCCCGACAGGCCGTCAACGCGGGTATCCGGCAACGCTTTGAGTTGCCCCAGGCGTGGCGCCAGGCGGTAGGCGTCGACGCCCATCGCGTACAGACGGCCAAGGCTGCCGTTGGCCTGCGGCCATTGTGCGGCAACCTGGTTGCGCAGCGGGTCGGTGGTGTTGAGCAGCCAAGGGGTTTCGCAGAACATCACGTTGGTCATGTCCAGGTACTGGTTCTTGTCGCCGCTGGCACTGAATACGTGGGACGTGGCGTATACCGGCACATCGCCGGCGTATTGGAAGTTCAGGGTTGGCTTGATCTGCTGGGCCAATTGCGGGGTCACAGCCAGGAAGATGAACTCGATGTCCTGGCGACGCGACGGCTGCGCGGCTACGTCGGTGCCGACGGTGCTTTGCAGGCTCTTGGCACGGCCTTCGCTTTTGCGCAGTTGGAACAGGTCGGCGATCTGCTGGGCGAGGGCCACTGGCTGATCAACGTACTCAACCCCCATGACCGTGCCGCCGTTGGCTTCCCAATCCTGACGGAAGGCCTTGTAGACACGCTCACCCCATTCGCCACGCGGCACCATGGCCGCAGCACGATGCAGGCCGTCGGCCCGGGCACGGCGCGAGACTTCGCGGGCTTCGTCTTCCGCGGCCAGGCCGAACTGGAACAACTGTGCAGGGCTGCGATCCGTCTCGCTGTAGTTCAGCGCCAAGGTGGTGATTGGCAATTGCGGGCGCGCGCTGAGTTGTTTGACCAGCGGCTTCTCCAGCGGGCCGACCACCAACTGTACGCCGGCGGCCTGGGCCTTGGCGTAGAACTCATCGATGGAGGTCAGGCGTGAGCTGTCATAGAACTCGATCACCGGCGGCTTCTGCCCGGCCTGTTCGGCCTGGTAGTGCGCAGCCATGAAACCTTCACGCAGCGCCTTGCCGACGGAGGCCAGCGGGCCATCCTGCGGCAGCAGCAGGGCGATCTTGTTCAGGGGCTGGCTGGCCAGTTCCTTGAGCTTGGTGAGCGGCGTCGGCAGTTGCACGGCAGCCGGGTGGCCCGGGTTCTGCGCGCGCCAGGTGTCGATGGCGGCTTGTTGTTGCTCCAGCGTACCGGCGCCCTTGACCGCCTGGGCCAGGGTGATCCAGCCGTCCAGCACCGGGTTGCCGCTGGCTTGCAGCTGTTCGGCCGGCAGGGCGGCGATCAATGCCCAGATGGCTTCGTGGTTGCTGTTGGCGGCATCGCCTGTGAGCAGCGGGGCCATGGCAACGCGCTCGCGGGCGGCGGCCAGGGTCTGGCCATCGGCTTCATAAGCGCGGGCATGCACAGTACCGGTGCGGATCTGCTGTTCAGGCGGCAGGTCCTTCAGGTTTTGCAGGCTCGGGTGGTTCAAGGCGGTCAGCGCGGCCTTGGGCTGGTTGCGCGTCATGGCCAGTTCGGCGGCCAGGGTGCTGGCAAATACTTGCGCGGCTGGCTTGAGGACATCCAGGGGCACCTGCGCAAGTATCTGCGACGAACGGCCAGGATTGTTCTGTTTGTAGGCCAGGTCGGCTGCGCTCAGGCGCAGCATAGCCGCCTGTTCTGGCGTCTTGGCGGTAGTGGCCTGTTCGAGCAGTTGCTCGATACTGGCGTCCGGGGTCCGTGGAAGGTCGCCAAGGCTGGACGAGGGCGAGCTGGCACACGCGGCCAATAAGGCAGCGAGGCAGAGGGCGGAGAGCAGCCGCAGGCAAGCGATCATGTAAGTGTTCCTGATACCGATCAAATTAGCGTGGAATTGTACCCAAGCACTGGCCCAGGCGCGATGTTACTGGCGTGAAACCGTCGATTTAGGTCGTGCAAATGTTGATATTGGTTACGGAAGGCTGAAAAGGCATCGGCCGTGATGGCATATTTTCAAGGCGCCTACGCGCTACAATGTGGCTTTTGCCAACCATCGAGGTGTGCGTTTTGACTGCTCCAGGTCCTTTGAATTCCACTGCAGGCTCGCTTTTTGTCGTGGCGACGCCCATTGGCAACCTGGACGACATCAGTGCCCGGGCGCTTAAAGTGTTGCGCGAGGTTAAATTGATCGCGGCCGAAGACACACGGCACTCCCAGCGGTTGATGCAGCATTTTGGTATCAGCACGCCCTTGGCGGCCTGCCACGAACACAATGAGCGCGAAGAAGGCAGCCGTTTTATCGTGCGCCTGTTGGCGGGCGACGACGTGGCGCTGATCTCCGACGCGGGTACCCCGCTGATCTCCGACCCTGGCTACCATCTGGTGCGCCAGGCGCGGGCCGCTGGTATCAATGTAGTGCCTGTTCCGGGAGCCTGCGCGCTGATCGCTGCATTGTCGGCGGCCGGCCTGCCTTCCGACCGCTTTATCTTCGAAGGTTTCTTGCCGGCCAAGGCGGTAGGGCGGCGTGCGCGTCTTCAAGCGTTAAAGGAAGAGCCGCGCACCTTGATTTTCTACGAAGCGCCTCATCGCATCCTTGAATGCCTGCAGGACATGGAGCTGGTCTTTGGCGGCGAGCGCCTGGCGCTGCTGGCCCGTGAGCTGACCAAAACGTTCGAAACCCTCAAGGGGCTGCCCTTGGAGGCGCTGCGCGGGTTTGTCGAAGGCGACAGCAATCAGCAGCGCGGCGAGTGTGTGGTGCTGGTGGCGGGCTGGACGGCACCGGAAAGCGAGGACGCCGTCAGTAGCGAGGCGATGCGTGTGCTGGATTTGCTGCTGAAGGAAATGCCCCTCAAACGTGCTGCGGCGTTGGCCGCTGAAATTACCGGTGCACGCAAGAATGTGCTGTATCAAGTTGCGCTGGATAAACAGAAAGCCGAATAGTTCCGGGGTTAAACCGGTATTTCGTCCGAAGGTGATGGCATTGCTGTACTTTTAATACTTGTCCTAACTCCGCCGTGCCGTTAACCTGCGCGGCGGAGAGTCGATTGGACAGTCGCTGCCTTCTATGAAAATTAGGGGGGGGAGGAAAGTCCGGGCTCCATAGGGCGAAGTGCCAGGTAATGCCTGGGAGGCGTGAGCCTACGGAAAGTGCCACAGAAAATAACCGCCTAAGCACTTCGGTGCCGGTAAGGGTGAAAAGGTGCGGTAAGAGCGCACCGCGCGACTGGCAACAGTTCGTGGCTAGGTAAACCCCACTTGGAGCAAGACCAAATAGGGTCCCAAGGCGTGGCCCGCGCTGGGACCGGGTAGGTTGCTAAAGATGTCCAGTGATGGCCATCGTAGACGAATGACTGTTCAAGACAGAACCCGGCTTATAGATCGACTCTCCACCTTTTTCCTTCTGTCCGAATCTCGGGCAGAAACCCGGTAGTAACGCAAGAATCCCTCCCTGCCAAATCATTGGCAGATGCATCTTCGTAATACCAAAAAAATCTTACTCTTAATAAATTACTTTAACTTTAGCCTATAGCGCTTTGAGCTATCTGCGCTTGTTGGGCCAAAAATACCGTCGAACTCTGGTTTCTCCTCCGTTTGCACTCCTAAATCTCCGTTCTGTAAGGCTTTTCCTTGAATCCGCGCCTTGACGGTGTGGTGGGCGCATTCCTATAGTGTGCGCAAGTGGCGGAAAGTGGCACAAAGTGGGTTTTTTGAACGTAAAACGCTAAAATTTGGAGAAACGCATCTGTGTTTCGCGGAGCTAACGCTATCAGTCTCGATGCAAAAGGCCGTCTCGCCATGCCGAGCCGGTATCGTGACGAGCTCATTTCGCGAAGTTCCGGACAGTTGATCATCACCATTGATGCCGTTGACCCTTGTTTATGTGTTTACCCGCTCGATGAGTGGGAGTTGATTGAAACCAAGTTGCGCGCCCTGCCTTCATTGCGTGAAGAAAACCGCCGCCTGCAGCGTTTGCTGATCGGTAATGCCGTCGACCTCGAGCTCGATGGCAGCGGTCGTTTCCTGGTGCCCCCGCGTTTGCGCGAGTACGCCAAGCTCGACAAGCGCGCAATGCTGGTCGGCCAACTGAACAAGTTCCAATTGTGGGACGAAGATGCCTGGGATGCTGTTTCTGCAGCTGACCTGGCTGCTATTCAACAACCGGGCGCCATGCCTGATGAACTGCGTGATTTGATCCTGTGACTATTGATAGCGGCTTTAACCACATCACCGTACTGCTTGACGAAGCCGTTGAGGCTCTCGCCGTACGCGCGGATGGCTGCTATTTGGATGGCACGTTCGGCAGGGGCGGGCATAGCCGGTTGATACTCAGCCAGCTCGGGTCCGACGGTAAGCTCCTCGGGTTCGACAAAGACCCCCAAGCGATTGCCACCGGGCAAGCGCTAGCGGCCGAAGACGGCCGCTTTGTCGTTGTGCAGCGCAGCTTTGCCGAGCTGGGTGCCGAAGTCGCCGAGCGCGGCATGGCAGGCAAGGTGGCCGGGGTTTTGCTCGATCTGGGCGTGTCTTCGCCACAGCTCGATGACCCTGAGCGCGGCTTCAGTTTCATGAACGATGGTCCGCTCGACATGCGCATGGACCCGACCCGTGGCGTGAGTGCTGCGCAGTTCATCGCCACCGCGCCAGTGGAAGAAATCGCCCGTGTGTTCAAGGAATACGGTGAAGAGCGCTTCGCCGGTCGCATGGCTCGCGCCGTGGTCGAGCGTCGCGAAATCCAGCCGTTTGAACGCACCGCTGACCTGGCCGAAGTGCTGAAGGTCGCCAACCCAGCGTGGGAAAAGGGCAAGAACCCGGCCACCCGTGCGTTCCAGGGCCTGCGCATTCACGTCAACAACGAATTGGGCGACCTGGAGGCCGGCCTCGAGGCTGCCCTCGAGGCCCTGGAAGTGGGGGGGCGCCTGGTGGTGATCAGCTTCCACTCCCTGGAAGACCGTATCGTCAAATTGTTCATGCGCCGCCTGGTCAAGGGCGAGTCCGACAACCTGCCGCGCAACCTGCCGGTGCGTTTCGAAGCTTTTGTGCCGAAAATCAAAATTCATGGCAAAGCGCAGTTCGCTTCCGAAGCCGAACTCAAGGCCAACCCACGTTCCCGTAGCGCTGTCATGCGTGTTGCGGAGAAGTTGCGGTGAGCAAGCTTTTCGCCAAGCCCCTCCCGGGCGGCAGCTTCTTTATGTTGCTGTTGTTTGTCGGCGTGCTGGTTTCCGCGATTGCGGTGTCCTACAGCGCCCACTACAACCGTCAACTGCTCAACACCCTGTACGGGGAATTGAGCGTGCGTGACAAGGCGCAAGCGGAATGGGGTCGTTTGATCCTGGAGCAAAGCACCTGGACGGCCCATAGCCGCATCGAAGTGCTGGCCACCGAACAGCTGAAAATGCACATTCCGGGCGCGGCTGACGTTCGCATGGTGGCGCCATGATGAAACTCGAGGGCGCACTCTACCCATGGCGTTTCCGCCTGATGCTCGGCTTGCTGGCATTGATGGTGGGTGCGATCGCCTGGCGGATCATCGACCTGCAAGTGGTCGACCGCGACTTCCTGATCGGCCAGGGCGACGCCCGCAGCCTGCGGCATATTCCGATTCCTGCGCACCGCGGCCTGATCACCGACCGTAATGGCGAGCCCCTGGCCGTCAGTACACCGGTGACTACCCTGTGGGCCAACGCCAAAGAATTGCAGGTCGCCAAAGACCGCTGGCCGCAACTCGCTGCCGCCCTGGGCCAGGACCCGAAAGCCTTGGCTGAACGCCTTGAGGCCCAGGCCAACAAAGAATTCATCTACCTGGTGCGCGGCTTGACCCCCGAGCAAGGCCAGCAAGTGCTCGACCTTAAAGTCCCCGGTGTCTACGGCATCGAGGAATTCCGTCGTTTCTACCCAGCCGGTGAAACCACCGCGCATATGGTTGGCTTTACCGACATCGATGACCACGGCCGCGAAGGTGTGGAACTGGCCTACGATGAATGGCTGGCCGGGGTTCCCGGCAAACGACAAGTCATCAAGGATCGGCGCGGTAGGCTGATCAAGGATGTCCAAGTCACCAAAAACGCCAAGGCCGGTAAGCCCTTGGCGTTGTCGATTGACCTGCGCCTGCAATACCTGGCCAACCGCGAGCTGCGTAACGCGATCATCGAGAACGGCGCGAAGGCCGGGAGCCTGGTGATCATGGACGTCAAGACTGGCGAGATCCTCGCCATGGTCAACCAGCCGACCTACAACCCTAACAACCGTCGCAACCTGCAACCGGCGATGATGCGCAACCGCGCCATGATCGACGTGTTCGAGCCGGGTTCGACCATGAAAGCCATCTCCATGAGTGCCGCCCTCGAAACCGGGCGCTGGAAACCCAGCGACAAGGTCGAGGTGTATCCGGGCACGTTGCAGTTAGGCAAATACACCATTCGCGACGTGTCGCGCACCGAAGGTCCGGTGCTGGATTTGACAGGTATCCTGATCAACTCCAGTAACGTGGGCATGAGTAAGGTCGCCTTCGATATTGGCGGCGAAACCATCTACCACCTCGCACAGAAGATCGGTTTGGGCCAACCCACCGGCCTGGATTTCCCCGGCGAGCGCGTGGGTAACCTGCCGAACTACCGCGACTGGAAAAAGGCCGAGACCGCCACGCTTTCCTATGGTTACGGCCTGTCGGTGACGGCGATCCAATTGGCTCATGCTTTCTCTGTATTGGCGAATAATGGCCGAATGGTTCCACTGAGCCTGATCCACGTCGACGAGGCACCGAAAGCCACCCAGGTGATTCCCGAAAACGTCGCCAAGACCATGCAAGGCATGCTGCAACAAGTGATCGAAGCCCCTCGTGGTGTGTTCCGTGCCCAAGTGCCGGCGTACCACGTGGCCGGCAAGTCGGGTACGGCGCGTAAGACATCGGTGGGCACCAAGGGCTACGCCGAAAACTCCTACCGCTCGCTGTTCGCCGGTTTCGGCCCGATGAGCGACCCACGCTACGCCATTGTCGTGGTGATCGATGAACCGAGCAAAGCCGGTTACTTCGGTGGCCTGGTCTCGGCGCCGGTGTTCAGCAAAGTGATGTCCGGCACCCTGCGCCTGATGAACATCACGCCGGACAACCTGCCGCCGACCCAACAAGCGAACGCCGGACCACCGGCCGCTGCTGTAAAAGCCAATGGAGGGCGCGGCTGATGTCTCTTAGCCTGAACAAGATTTTTGCCCACGCCGGTCGTGATCTGTTGATTCGCGAGTTGACGCTGGACAGCCGTAATGTACGCGCCGGTGACCTGTTCCTGGCGGTGCCGGGCGGTAAGTACGATGGCCGTGCGCATATCGCCGATGCGTTGCAGCGCGGTGCTGCGGCAGTGGCTTATGAAGTGGAAGGCGCCACCGTGCTGCCGATCACCGATGTGCCGTTGATTCCGGTCAAAGGGTTGGCAAAACAGTTGTCGGATATTGCCGGTCGCTTCTATGGCGACCCGAGCCGTCACCTCAACCTGGTGGGCGTCACCGGCACCAACGGCAAGACCAGCGTGACCCAGCTGGTCGCGCAAGCGCTTGACCTGTTGGGGCAGCACTGCGGCATCGTCGGCACCTTGGGCGCCGGCTTTTATGGCGCGCTGCAAAGCGGCCTGCACACCACGCCGAACCCGATCGCCGTGCAAGCGACCCTGGCCGACCTGAAAAAGGCCGGTGCCAAGGCGGTCGCCATGGAAGTTTCTTCCCACGGCCTGGATCAGGGCCGCGTCACCGCCCTGGCTTTTGACGTGGCGGTGATGACCAACTTGTCCCGCGATCACCTGGACTACCACGGCACCATGGAGGCTTACGCCGCCGCCAAGGCCAAGCTGTTTGCCTGGAATGACCTGAAGTGCCGGGTGGTCAACCTGGATGACGCATTCGGCCGCCAACTGGCCGCCGAAGACAGCGAAGCGCGCCTGATCAGCTACAGCCTGGAAGATTCCAGCGCGTACCTGTTCTGCCGCGAAGCCCAATTTAATGACGAAGGCGTGCGCGCCACGTTGGTCACGCCTCAGGGCGAACACCACCTGCGCAGCACATTGCTCGGGCGCTTCAACCTGAGCAACGTCCTCGCCGCCATCGGTGCGCTGCTCGGCCTGGATTACGCCCTGGATGAAATCCTGCGCGTGCTGCCCAAGCTTGAGGGCCCGGCCGGTCGCATGCAGCGCCTCGGTGGCGGCAAGCAGCCGCTGGTGGTGGTCGATTACGCCCACACCCCCGACGCCCTGGAAAAAGTCCTGGAAGCCCTGCGCCCACACGCCAAGGGCAAATTGCTGTGCCTGTTCGGTTGTGGCGGTGATCGCGATCGCGGCAAGCGTCCGTTGATGGCCGAGATCGTCGAGCGCTTGGCCGATGGCGTGCTCGTCACCGACGACAACCCGCGCAGCGAAGACCCGAGCCAGATTTTCGACGACATCCGCGCGGGCTTCAACGACGTGTCCAAGGCCGCTTTCGTCGCCGGTCGCGGTGCGGCCATCGCCCAATTGATCGCCAGCGCCAGCGCTGACGATGTGGTGGTACTGGCCGGTAAAGGTCACGAGGACTATCAGGAAATCAACGGCGAACGCCATGCCTTCTCCGATCTGGTCGAGGCCGATCACGCCTTGACGGCCTGGGAGGTCGCCCATGCTTAAAGCGATGACATTCAACGAGCTGGCCCAGGCCCTGTCGGCCCGGGTGCTGTCGAGCGATTGCAGTTTCGACGGCGTCAGTATCGACAGTCGCAACATCAAGCCGGGGCAACTGTTTGTCGCGCTCGCCGGCCCACGCTTCGATGGTCACGACTACCTGAATGACGTCGCCGCCAAAGGGGCTGTAGGTGCCTTGGTGCAGCGTGAAGTGGCGGACTCTGCATTGCCGCAACTGCTGGTCGCCGACACGCGCCTGGCCCTCGGCCAGCTGGGGGCGTTGAACCGTGCCGCATTCACTAATCCCGTTGCGGCCATCACCGGCTCCAGCGGCAAGACCACGGTCAAGGAACTGCTCGCCGGTGTGCTGCGCACGCGCGGCCCGGTGCTCGCTACCCGTGGCAACCTCAACAATGATTTCGGCGCACCCCTGACCCTGCTCGAACTGGCCCCGGAACACACGGCGGCGGTGATCGAACTGGGGGCTTCGCGCATCGGCGAAATCGCCTACACCGTGGCGCTGACCAAGCCCCACGTCGCGATTATCAACAACGCCGGTACCGCCCATGTCGGTGAGTTCGGTGGCCCGGAAAAAATCGTCGAAGCCAAGGGTGAAATTCTCGAAGGCCTCGACGCTTCGGGCACAGCGGTATTGAATCTGGACGATAAGGCCTTCGAAACCTGGCGTGTACGCGCCGCCGGTCGCAAGGTCCTGACGTTTGCCGTGCTCAACGCTGCGGCCGATTTCCACGCCTCGAACATCACTGTCGATGCCCGTGGTTGCCCGTCCTTTACCTTGCACTCCCCGCAAGGCAGCGAACATGTGCAGCTGAACCTGCTGGGTAACCACAACGTCGCCAACGCCTTGGCCGCTGCCGCCGCGGCCTATGCCTTGGGCGTGTCGTTGTTTGGTATCGCCACTGGCCTGGGCGCAGTGCAGCCGGTCAAGGGCCGCACCGTCGCGCAACTGGCAACTAACGGCATGCGCGTGATCGACGACACCTACAACGCGAACCAGTCCTCGGTCTGCGCCGCTATCGACCTGCTCAAAGGCTTCGACACTCGCAAGGTGCTGGTACTGGGCGATATCGCCGAACTGGGCGACTGGGCCGAGCAGTCCCACCGCGAAGTCGGCGCTTACGCCAGCGGCAAAGTCGATGCGCTCTACGCCGTCGGCCCGAACATGGCGCATGCCGTCAACGCGTTCGGGCCCGGTGCGCGGCATTTCGCGACCCAGGCCGAGCTGATCCAGGCGCTGACGGCGGCTGAACACGACACGCACACAACCATTTTGATCAAGGGATCGCGCAGCGCGGTGATGGAAAACGTCGTCGCGGCCTTGTGTGGCTCAAGTACGGAGAAACATTAATGCTGCTGCTGCTGGCTGAGTATCTGCAACAGTTCCACAAAGGCTTCGCGGTCTTTCAGTACCTGACCTTGCGCGGGATTCTGGGTGTGCTGACTGCGCTGTGTTTGTCGCTGTTCCTGGGGCCGTGGATGATCCGCACCCTGCAGAACCTGCAAATTGGTCAATCGGTCCGTAATGACGGCCCGCAGTCGCACCTGTCCAAATCCGGTACCCCGACCATGGGCGGCGCACTGATCCTGTCGTCCATCGGTATCAGCACCTTGCTGTGGGCTGACCTGCACAACCGCTACGTATGGGTGGTGCTGTTGGTGACCTTGCTGTTCGGTGCCATCGGTTGGGTGGATGACTACCGCAAAGTGATCGAGAAAAACTCCAAGGGGCTGCCTAGCCGCTGGAAGTATTTCTGGCAGTCGGTGTTTGGCGTCGGCGCCGCGATTTTCCTCTACACGACAGCGCCAAGTGCGGTCGAAACCACCTTGATCATCCCGATGCTCAAGGACGCCAGCATTCCACTGGGCATCGGCTTCGTGGTGCTGACCTACTTCGTGATCGTCGGCTCCAGCAACGCGGTGAACCTGACCGACGGCCTCGACGGCCTGGCGATCATGCCGACGGTGATGGTGGGCGGCGCGCTCGGCATCTTCTGCTACCTGTCGGGTAACGTGAAATTCGCTGAATACCTGCTGATCCCTTATGTACCGGGCGCGGGTGAATTGATCGTGTTCTGCGGCGCGCTGATCGGTGCCGGCCTGGGGTTCCTGTGGTTCAACACCTACCCCGCACAAGTCTTCATGGGCGACGTCGGCGCACTGGCGCTGGGCGCGGCCCTCGGCACCATTGCGGTGATCGTGCGCCAGGAAATCGTGCTGTTCATCATGGGCGGTGTGTTCGTGATGGAAACCCTGTCGGTGGTCATCCAGGTGGCGTCCTTCAAGTTGACCGGGCGCCGCGTGTTCCGCATGGCGCCGATTCACCACCACTTTGAACTCAAGGGCTGGCCTGAGCCACGCGTGATTGTCCGTTTCTGGATCATCACCGTGATTCTGGTACTGGTCGGCCTTGCCACCCTGAAACTGAGGTAGAAACGAGTGTCCCTGATCGCTTCAGACCACTTCCGCATCGTTGTCGGCCTCGGCAAGAGCGGCATGTCCCTGGTTCGCTTCCTGGCGAACCGGGGCAAGCCGTTTGCTGTGGCCGATACGCGGGAAAATCCACCGGAGCTGGTCACGCTGCGCCGTGACTACCCGCACGTGGAAGTGCGTTGTGGCGAGCTGGATGTCGAGTTTCTGTGCCGTGCCGATGAGCTCTACGTGAGCCCCGGCCTGGCGTTGGCGACACCAGCCCTGCAAGCCGCAGCGGCGCGTGGCGTGAAACTGTCCGGCGATATCGACCTGTTCGCGCGTCACGCGAAGGCGCCGATCGTGGCGATCAGTGGTTCCAACGCAAAAAGCACCGTCACCACCCTGGTTGGCGAGATGGCTGTGGCGGCCGGTAAGCGTGTCGCCGTGGGCGGCAACCTCGGTACGCCGGCGCTGGACCTGCTCAGCGACGACATCGAGTTGTACGTGATGGAGCTGTCGAGCTTCCAGCTGGAAACGACTCACGACCTTGGTGCCGAAGTTGCCACCGTCTTGAACGTCAGCGAAGATCACATGGACCGCTACAGCGGCCTGCCGGCCTATCACCTGGCCAAGCACCGAATCTTCCGCGGCGCCAAGCAAGTGGTGGTCAACCGCCAGGATGCGCTGAGCCGTCCGCTGATGGGCGAGGGCCTGCCGTGCTGGACCTTCGGCCTGAGCAAACCCGATTTCAAAGCCTTCGGCATCCGCGAAGAGCACGGCGAGAAGTACCTGGCCTTCGAATTCCAGAACCTGATGCCGGTGCGCGAGCTGAAAATTCGTGGCGCGCATAACCAGTCCAACGCCCTTGCGGCCTTGGCGCTCGGGCATGCCGTGGGCTTGCCGTTCGACGCCATGCTCTCGAGCCTGCGCACCTTCGGCGGCCTCGAGCATCGCTGCCAGTGGGTGCGTGACCTCGACGGTGTCAGCTATTACAACGATTCCAAGGCCACCAACGTCGGTGCGGCCCTGGCTGCCATCGAAGGCCTTGGCGCCGATATTGAAGGCAAGCTGGTGCTGATCGCCGGTGGCGACGGCAAGGGCGCCGACTTCAAGGACCTTAAAGGCCCGGTGGCCACGCATTGCCGTGCCGTGGTGCTGATCGGGCGCGATTCTGACTTGATCGCCGCCGCCCTGGGCGATGCCGTGCCGCAAGTCCGCGCCACGTCGCTGGACGACGCCATCGCCCACTGCAAAGCCCTGGCCCAGCCGGGCGATGCGGTGCTGCTGTCGCCGGCGTGCGCCAGCTTCGACATGTTCAAGAACTACGAAGAGCGCGGCCAGCTGTTCGCCCGCGCCGTGGAGGCCTTGGCATGAGTATCGACTTCAGAAACATCATCAAGCCGTACCCGTCGCCGATCATTACCGGGCGCGGTATCGACCTGGATTTCCCGATGCTCGCCGGTTGCCTGGCGTTGCTGGGCCTGGGGTTGGTGATGATCACTTCGGCGTCCTCCGAAGTGGCTGCCGTGCAGTCGGGCAACACGCTCTACATGATGATCCGGCACTTGGTTTACCTGGTGATCGGCCTCGGCGCCTGCATCGTCACCATGATGATTCCCATCGCTACCTGGCAACGCCTGGGCTGGCTGATGCTGATCGGGGCGTTCGGCTTGCTGATCATGGTGATCCTGCCCGGCATCGGCCGGGAGGTGAACGGTTCGATGCGTTGGATCGGCTTCGGCGCGTTCAACGTGCAGCCGTCGGAAATCGCCAAGGTGTTCGTGGTGATTTACCTCGCCGGTTACTTGGTACGTCGCCAGAAAGAAGTGCGCGAAAGCTGGATGGGCTTTTTCAAGCCGTTCATCGTGCTGTTGCCCATGGCTGGCCTGCTGCTGATGGAGCCCGACTTCGGTGCCACCGTCGTAATGATGGGGGCGGCGGCGGCGATGCTGTTCCTCGGCGGCGTGGGCCTGTTCCGCTTCACCTTGATGGTGGTGCTGGCGGTGGCGGCGGTGACGGTGCTCGTGCAAGCGCAACCCTACCGGATGGCGCGTCTGATCACGTTTACCGACCCCTGGTCCGATCAGTTCGGCTCCGGTTACCAATTGACCCAGGCGTTGATCGCCTTTGGTCGTGGCGAGTGGCTGGGCGTCGGCCTGGGCAACAGCGTGCAAAAACAGTTCTACCTGCCGGAAGCGCACACCGACTTCGTGTTCTCGGTGTTGGCCGAAGAATTGGGCGTGGTGGGTTCGCTGTGCACCGTCGCGTTGTTCGTGTTCGTGTGTGTGCGCGGCATGTACATCGGCATGTGGGCCGAGAAGGCCAAACAGTATTTCGCTGCTTACGTGGCGTACGGCTTGTCGTTCCTGTGGATCGGCCAGTTCCTGATCAATATCGGCGTGAACGTCGGCCTGCTGCCGACCAAGGGCCTGACGTTGCCGTTCCTCAGCTACGGCGGCAGTTCGTTGGTGATCTGCTGCGCCTGTCTTGGCTTGTTGCTGCGCATTGAGTGGGAGAGTCGTACCCACCTGGGCAGCGAAGAGATGGAGTTCAGCGAAAGCGACTTCGCCGAGGAGCCGACCCATGGGCGCTAACGTGCTGATCATGGCTGGCGGCACCGGGGGCCACGTGTTCCCGGCTTTGGCCTGCGCGCGGGAATTCCAGAACCGTGGCTACACCGTGCACTGGTTGGGTACACCGCGTGGCATCGAAAATGAACTGGTGCCCAATGCTGGCTTGCCGCTGCACCTGATCAACGTCACCGGCCTGCGCGGCAAGGGCAAACTGTCTCTGCTCAAGGCGCCGTTCGTGTTGCTCAAGGCTGTGTGGCAGGCGCGCAAAGTGATTCGCGACGTGCAGCCGGTGTGTGTGCTCGGGTTTGGCGGTTATGTGACCGGTCCTGGTGGTGTGGCGGCGAAGCTCGCCGGCGTGCCGGTGATCGTGCACGAACAGAACGCCGTCGCCGGCACCGCCAACCGCTTGCTGGTGCCCTTGGCCGCACGGGTGTGTGAAGCGTTCCCGAATACGTTCAGTGCGTCGGACAAGCGCCGCACCACCGGCAACCCGGTGCGCACCGAACTGTTCATGGACATCGCCCGCCAGGCGTTGGCCGGGCGCAAGGCGCACCTGCTGATCCTGGGCGGAAGCCTGGGCGCCGAGCCGCTGAACAAATTGCTGCCGGAAGCGGTGGCGCAACTCCCTGCAGAATTGCGCCCGGAGATCTTCCACCAGGCCGGCAAGAACCACGATGAAGTCACCGCCACGCGTTACCGCGAAGCCGGTGTGGAGGCGAACGTACAGCCTTTCATCAAAGACATGGCCCATGCCTATGGCTGGGCCGACCTGGTGGTCTGTCGCGCTGGTGCGCTGACCGTCAGTGAACTGGCCGCCGCCGGTCTGCCGTCCTTGCTGGTGCCTTTGCCCCATGCGATTGACGATCATCAGACCCGCAACGCCGAATATTTGGCCGGGGAGGGCGCTGCCTTCCTGCTGCCGCAAAGAACGACTGGCGCCGCCGATTTGGCCGCACGCCTGACCGAGGTTTTGATGCAACCGGAACGACTCAACAGCATGGCGAGCACCGCAAGCCGCCTGGCCAAACCTGACGCAACCCGCACCGTGGTCGATATCTGCCTGGAGGTGGCCCATGGTTGAGAATCAGAAAGCCATGCCACAACCTGAGATGCGCCGCATCCGTCGCATCCACTTCGTTGGTATCGGCGGCGTGGGTATGTGCGGCATTGCCGAAGTGCTGCTGAACCTGGGTTATCAGGTATCCGGCTCCGACTTGAAAGAGTCGCCGGTCACCGATCGCCTGAAATCCTTTGGCGCACAGATCTTTATCGGCCACCGTGCCGAGAACGCCGCTGAGGCTGACGTGCTGGTGGTTTCCAGCGCCGTGAACACCTCCAACCCGGAAGTGGCGACGGCCCTTGAGCGCCGCATTCCCGTGGTGCCACGCGCCGAGATGCTGGCCGAGCTGATGCGCTACCGCCACGGCATTGCCGTCGCCGGTACCCATGGCAAGACCACCACCACCAGCCTGATCGCCTCGGTATTCGCCGCCGGTGGCCTGGACCCGACGTTTGTCATCGGTGGCCGCCTGAATGCAGCCGGTACCAATGCCCAGCTCGGCACCAGCCGTTACCTGATCGCCGAAGCCGACGAAAGTGATGCCAGCTTCCTGCACCTGCAACCGCTGGTGGCCGTGGTCACCAACATCGACGCCGACCACATGGCGACCTACGACGGTGACTTCAACAAGTTGAAGAAAACCTTCGTCGAGTTCCTGCACAACCTGCCGTTCTACGGTCTGGCCGTGGTGTGCCTGGATGATCCGGTGGTGCGTGAAATCCTGCCGCAGGTCAAGCGCCCGACCGTGACCTACGGCTTCAGCGAAGACGCCGACGTGCGCGCGATCAATGTGCGCCAGGAAGGCATGCAAACCTACTTCACCGTGCTGCGTCCCGACCGTGAGCCGCTGGACGTCTCGGTGAACATGCCGGGCAACCACAACGTGTTGAATTCCCTGGCGACCATTTGCATCGCCACCGATGAAGGCGTCAGCGATGAAGCCATCGTCGAAGGCCTGTCGCGCTTTGCCGGTGTTGGCCGTCGCTTTCAGGTCTACGGCCAACTGCCGGTAGAAGGCGGCGATGTGATGCTGGTGGACGATTACGGTCACCACCCGACCGAAGTCGCCGCCGTGATCAAGGCTGTGCGGGGTGGCTGGCCGGAGCGCCGCCTGGTGATGGTGTACCAGCCGCACCGCTACAGCCGTACCCGCGACCTGTATGACGACTTCGTCAATGTACTGGCCGATGCCAACGTGCTGCTGCTGATGGAAGTCTACCCGGCCGGTGAAGAGCCGATCCCGGGCGCCGACAGCCGCAAGCTGTGCAACAGCATCCGCCAGCGTGGCCAGTTGGACCCGATCTACATCGAGCGCGGTGTGGACCTGGCGCCGATCGTCAAGCCGCTGCTGCGTGCCGGCGACATCCTGCTGTGCCAGGGCGCTGGTGATATCGGTGGTCTAGCACCTAAGTTGCTCGCCAGTCCGCTGTTTGCAGCCGCCCAGGGGAAGTCGAAATGACCACTGACTACGGCTCCCTGTTCTCGACCATCACGCCTGCCGACTTCGGCCGCGTGGCGGTGCTGTTCGGCGGCAAGAGCGCCGAGCGCGAAGTGTCGCTCAAGTCCGGCAACGCCGTGCTCGAAGCCCTGCAAAGCGCGGGTGTGAACGCGTTCGGCATCGATGTGGGCGATGATTTCCTCGCTCGCCTGCAGGCCGAGAAGATTGACCGTGCCTTCATCATCCTGCACGGCCGTGGCGGTGAAGACGGCAGCATGCAAGGCCTGCTGGAGTGCGCCGGCATTCCTTATACCGGCAGCGGCATCCTCGCCTCGGCGCTGGCCATGGACAAGCTGCGCACCAAGCAGGTGTGGCACAGCCTGGGTATTCCAACACCGCGTCACAGTGTGCTGTGCAGCGAAGACGATTGTATTTCTGCAGCCAAGGAACTGGGCCTGCCTTTGATCGTCAAACCAGCCCATGAAGGCTCCAGTATCGGCATGGCTAAAGTGAACTCGGCCGCCGAATTGATCGACGCATGGAAAGCGGCAAGTACCTACGATTCGCAAGTGTTGGTGGAACAGTGGATCCAAGGTCCCGAGTACACCATCGCCACCCTGCGTGGCCAGGTATTGCCGCCTATCGCATTGGGCACGCCCCACACCTTTTACGACTACGACGCCAAGTACGTGGCTTCCGATACCCAGTACCGGATCCCGTGCGGCCTCGACGCAACCAAGGAACAGGAATTGATGGACCTCACGGCGAAAGCCTGTGAGGCGCTGGGTATCGCCGGTTGGGCGCGGGCAGACGTGATGCAGGATGACCAAGGGAATTTCTGGTTCCTGGAAGTCAACACTGCACCGGGCATGACCGATCACAGCCTGGTACCTATGGCCGCCCGTGCCGCCGGTCTGGACTTCCAGCAGTTGGTGCTGGCGATCCTGGCCGCAAGCATTGAGCCCAGAGGCTAAGACATGAAAGGCGCATCGCTTCGTCATCAGCCCCCACAAGCACCGAGCCGCAAGCCGGTGCCACGGGGTGCCAGCCGAATGGTGGCTAAAGAGCCGATGTCGGCGCGCCTGCCGAAAGCCAATTTTGGTTTCCTCAAGGCGCTGTTCTGGCCGGTGCTGCTGGTGGTGTTGGGCTTCGGCACTTACGAGTGCGCACAGCGTCTATTGCCGTACGCCGACCGGCCGATCACCAAGATCAGCGTACAGGGCGACCTGAGTTACATCAGTCAGCAAGCGGTACAGCAGCGCATCGGCCCGTACCTGGCGGCGAGCTTCTTTACCATCGACCTGGCGGGTATGCGCGCCGAGTTGGAACAGATGCCGTGGATCGCCCACGCCGAAGTCCGCCGCGTGTGGCCGGACCAGGTGACGATCCGCCTGGAAGAACAACTGCCCGTGGCCCGTTGGGGTGACGAGGCGCTGTTGAACAACCAGGGCCAGGCATTCACCCCGCGTGAGCTGGCCAATTACGAGCACCTGCCGCAGCTGTTCGGGCCGCAGCGGGCGCAGCAGCAAGTGATGCAGCAGTACCAGGCCTTGAGCCAGATGCTGCGGCCACTGGGCTTCTCCATTGCACGCCTGGAACTGCGTGAACGGGGCAGCTGGTTTTTGACGACCGGGGCAGGCAGTTCCGGCCCGGGCATCCAGTTGTTGCTGGGACGCGACCGCTTGGTGGAAAAGATGCGCCGCTTCATTGCCATCTATGACAAGACCTTGAAAGAACAGATTACGAACATTGCGAGCGTCGACCTGCGTTACGCCAACGGCCTTGCCGTCGGCTGGCGTGAACCGGCTGCGCCCACGGCAGCGCAACCCGCTGTCGCGAAGAATTAAGAAGAGGCAGGACCCATGGCAAACGTGCAAAGCGGCAAAATGATCGTCGGTCTCGATATCGGCACCTCCAAGGTGGTGGCGCTGGTGGGCGAGGTCGGGGAAGACGGCGTCATCGAAATCGTCGGTATTGGCACGCATCCGTCCCGGGGCCTGAAGAAGGGCGTGGTGGTGAACATCGAGTCCACCGTGCAATCGATCCAGCGCGCCATCGAAGAAGCGCAGCTGATGGCGGGTTGCCGGATTCACTCGGCGTTCGTCGGCGTGGCCGGCAACCATATCCGTAGCCTGAACTCCCACGGCATCGTGGCGATCCGCGACCGCGAAGTCAGCTCGGCCGACCTTGAGCGCGTCCTCGACGCTGCCCAGGCCGTGGCGATCCCGGCTGACCAGCGCGTGCTGCACACCCTGCCGCAGGACTACGTGATCGATAACCAGGAAGGCGTTCGCGAGCCCCTGGGCATGTCGGGCGTACGTCTGGAAGCCAAGGTTCACGTGGTGACCTGCGCCGTCAACGCTGCACAGAACATTGAAAAATGCGTGCGCCGCTGCGGCCTGGAAATCGACGACATCATTCTTGAGCAGTTGGCCTCGGCTTACTCGGTACTGACCGACGACGAAAAAGAGCTGGGCGTCTGCCTGGTCGACATCGGCGGCGGCACCACCGACATCGCGATCTTCACCGAGGGTGCGATCCGTCACACCGCCGTGATCCCGATTGCCGGCGACCAGGTCACCAACGACATCGCCATGGCGCTGCGTACGCCGACCCAGTACGCCGAAGAAATCAAGATCCGCTACGCCTGCGCCCTGGCCAAGCTGGCCGGTGCCGGCGAGACCATCAAGGTGCCAAGCGTGGGCGACCGTCCACCGCGCGAATTGTCGCGCCAGGCCCTGGCCGAAGTGGTCGAGCCGCGTTACGACGAGCTGTTCACCCTGATCCAGGCTGAACTGCGTCGCAGCGGCTACGAAGATTTGATCCCGGCCGGCATCGTGCTGACCGGTGGCACCTCGAAGATGGAAGGCGCGGTCGAACTGGCCGAGGAAATCTTCCACATGCCGGTTCGCCTGGGCGTACCCCATGGCGTCAAAGGCCTGGGCGACGTGGTGCGCAACCCGATTTATTCCACCGGTGTGGGCTTGCTGTTGTACGGGCTGCAAAAGCAGACCGACGGCATTTCCCTGTCGGGCCCGAGCAACCGTGACAGCTACCGCAGCGACGACGAGGCGAAAGCGCCGTTGTTCGAGCGGCTGCAGGCTTGGGTCAAGGGCAATTTCTAACGATTTACCGCAACACCGCAGTAAGCAGTAGGCGAAAAAACTAGAGAAAACGAAAGGAGAGGGAACATGTTCGAACTCGTAGACAACATCCCCGCCAGCCCGGTCATCAAAGTGATTGGTGTTGGTGGTGGCGGCGGCAACGCTGTCAACCATATGGTCAAGAGCAACATTGAAGGCGTTGAATTCATCTGCGCCAACACTGATGCCCAGGCGCTGAAAAGCATCGGCGCGCGGACCATCCTGCAATTGGGCACAGCCGTGACCAAGGGCCTCGGCGCTGGCGCCAATCCGGAAGTCGGCCGTCAAGCCGCCCTGGAAGACCGTGAGCGTATTGCCGAAGTGCTGCAAGGCACCAACATGGTGTTCATCACCACGGGCATGGGCGGCGGTACCGGTACCGGTGCGGCGCCGATCATTGCCGAAGTGGCCAAGGAAATGGGCATCCTGACGGTCGCTGTGGTGACTCGTCCGTTCCCGTTCGAAGGTCGCAAGCGCATGCAGATCGCCGACGAAGGCATCCGTCTGCTGTCTGAAAGCGTCGACTCGTTGATCACCATTCCTAACGAGAAGCTGCTGACTATCCTGGGCAAGGACGCAAGCCTGCTGTCCGCGTTCGCCAAGGCTGACGATGTACTGGCCGGTGCCGTTCGCGGTATCTCCGACATCATCAAGCGCCCAGGCATGATCAACGTCGACTTTGCCGACGTACGTACCGTGATGAGCGAAATGGGCATGGCGATGATGGGCACTGGCTGCGCCAGCGGTCCGAACCGTGCACGTGAAGCCACTGAAGCGGCTATCCGCAACCCGTTGCTGGAAGACGTGAACCTGCAAGGTGCACGCGGCATCCTGGTGAATATCACCGCCGGTCCTGACCTGTCCCTGGGTGAGTACTCCGACGTGGGTAGCATCATCGAAGCCTTCGCTTCCGAGCACGCGATGGTCAAAGTCGGTACCGTGATCGATCCGGACATGCGCGATGAACTGCACGTGACTGTGGTTGCGACCGGCCTGGGTGCCAAAATCGAGAAGCCTGTGAAGGTTATCGACAACACCCTGCATAACAGCCAAGCCAGCCACGCCAGCCAATCGGCTGCCGCTCCAGCGCCTTCGCGCCAGGAACTGCCGTCGGTGAACTACCGTGACCTGGACCGTCCGACCGTGATGCGCAACCAGGCTCAGGCCGGTGCTGCGGCGTCCCGTAGCCCGAATCCGCAAGATGATCTGGACTACCTGGACATCCCGGCATTCCTGCGTCGTCAGGCCGATTAATGGAATGTATCAGGGCTATGAAGGTGATTGGTGTTCAGCAAAGGTCTGGTCTGCTATTATCGCCAGCCTTTGTTGATACCAGTTCGCAATTTGCGCTGAAGCGGTCCAAGCCATGATTAAACAACGCACTCTGAAGAATATTATTCGTGCCACAGGTGTAGGTCTGCACTCCGGGGAGAAGGTATACCTGACCCTCAAGCCTGCACCTGTCGACACCGGCATCGTGTTTGTGCGTGCCGACCTGGACCCTGTGGTGCAGATACCTGCTCGCGCGGAAAACGTTGGCGAAACCACGATGTCGACCACATTGGTCAACGGTGACGTCAAGGTGGACACGGTGGAGCACTTGCTCTCGGCCATGGCCGGTTTGGGCATCGATAACGCCTACGTCGAGCTCTCCGCGTCCGAAGTCCCGATCATGGATGGCAGCGCTGGACCCTTCGTATTCTTGATTCAATCTGCCGGCCTGGAAGAACAGGACGCAGCCAAGAAGTTCATTCGCATTCTGCGGGAAGTGACAGTAGAGGACGGCGACAAGCGCGCCACCTTCGTCCCGTTCGAAGGCTTTAAAGTGAGCTTTGAGATCGATTTCGATCACCCGGTATTCCGTGACCGCACCCAAAGTGCAAGCGTGGATTTTTCCAGCACTTCGTTCGTAAAAGAAGTCAGCCGCGCCCGTACCTTTGGTTTCATGAGTGACATCGAGTACCTGCGCAAGCACAACCTCGCACTCGGCGGCAGCGTTGAAAACGCCATTGTGGTCGACGCGGATGGTGTACTGAACGAAGACGGCCTTCGCTACGAAGACGAGTTCGTGAAGCACAAGATCCTCGATGCAATCGGTGACCTCTACCTGCTGGGCAATAGCCTGATAGGCGAGTTCAAAGGCTTCAAGTCGGGCCACGCCCTTAACAACCAGCTGCTGCGCAAGTTGATTGAGCAGACAGACGCTTGGGAAGTCGTGACCTTCGAAGATGCCAGCACCGCACCGATCTCTTACATGCGTCCCGTTGCGGCGGTGTAAGTAACAACTCTCTTTCTTTAGTTTTGAAAGGCCACCTTCGGGTGGCCTTTTTTTTTTGCTTGAATTTCAGTGCCTTGTATTTATCCGGGCGGCGATGGAGCGTCGAGGTGGAAATGTATTTGTGGTCGGGTAGGGGTTTATGTTCCGGTCGCCAGGTGTTGAATTTTTTTGCAATAGTTAGCTGGTTTTCTTTATTCAAGCTGTCTGAGTAATGTAGTGCTGTCGTACTGTTTTTCGATGTGAAGCATGGATGCTCTGAATTGTGGTTTCCACGAATTTCGGAGTGATGTTTATGTTTATGATTTTAGAGCTTGGCAGATTGTTCGATATGAACTTCGTCGGTTATGCCGGGAGTGTTCGAACATGAGTAAAGAAGACGCTATCTTGCACTCGTTCGGTCTGAAGGTCGGTCTGCCCGGGCTGAAGTTTGATGCTTCCCGCGCTTGCCAGTTGAGAGTTGAGGGGCTCAAGCTGGCAATTTATGATAATCGAGTCAGAAAGAGCATGACAATTCTTTGTGAACTCTCGGATCACTCGATGAGTGACACGGAGGTCCTGGATTGGCATAAGTTTCTGTTTGAATCCCAATTTGAATACTTGAATAAGGATACGGCTGTCGTCGGGCTAAATTATCTGTCAGGTGCAATGGTCGCGATGAGTCATATCGCCGATCACGATCTGTCTCTCTCACAGCTCATTGCGAAACTAAATGAGCTGATTGAATGGGTGCTGGAGTGTTCCCACCGGTTTGCCACCCGATCACGTCAGGTGCTTATCGGCCTGTCGCCTCCCGCTTATCAGTGTGCGAAGAGCCTGAGCAGAGGTCATTATGCCTAGTATCAGCCCGACCAATTCCCATGACACCTTTCCCACCTTCCCTGACGCATCGGCAGTCGGTGTTTTGGAAAGTAATGGTGTAAAGCGCCGAGTAACTATTGATGATGCCACTGGCCGATTGGGTGGTTCACTACCTGGTTCATCAGGTAGCGGTTCCACGGTAGACAAGGATGTTGCTGCTCGACAGATTGTGAAGGCGATTCGGGGATTCATCAGTGGAAAGTCTCATGAGCGGATGATTCACAACGGTTCGCTATGGAGGGGCGCGCCGGCCAGTGCTGAGAAAGACCACATTGATAAACTTTCAAGGAATAACCTCAAAACACTTTATAACGAACTGGGGGTGCTGTCCGCACAGGAAAGTAAATTTCTCACCGAGTTTTTTAATGTGCCTCTGTATGCGACCCATAGTACGGCCGCTCCGGTAAAACGTGAGGATGGCAACATTGCATTGTTTTCGCGTCAAAAGCTGATTGATCGAAGTATTATTTTTAATACTGATAATTCACCTCAGGAAGATATAAAGCTATTGGGTAATGATGACTTTGTATTTTTTGCCTTGGAGGCAGGCGTCGAACCCAAGAAGCCAAGTAGCCGTTTTGGTGGTACCACGTTTCGTTTCGGATTTGACGCGTCTGCGTTCAAGGATTCAGCGTGGTTAAGTTTGGTTGAAATGCGTTTTGCACAGACGCCAAATTTGGATCGACATATAGACGGCTTGAGCGGTGACGAATACGCCCGGATCTCAAAGCGAAAAATTAATCCATTTGAGACTGTTTTTTCAAGGGGGGACATGAGCGCGGGTATTGGCTTATCGCTTGTTCAGGATTTTCGGAAGCTTTCACCGGCATCAAACCATCGTATGCTTGAATGTACGGGAGAAGTGGAAATGAATAAGCTTCTTAATGGCTTCTATCGTCCAGAGATAAAAGTCGCCAGGCATTTTTTCTCGGACAACTATATGGAGGCGGCCGTCAGAAAGGATGACAAGACATAGGCCAACAGTTGACGGCGTGCGGGGCGCGGCGTTCGTGATGCGATGCACTTACCTGGCAGGCGCAGGTGTTACAGGGTGCTGGCATCCACAATCCGATTACGCCCTGTGTGCTTGGCCTCGTACAACGCCCGGTCCGCACTCAACAGCAACGCCTCCAGCGATAGGCGACTGCGTTTATCCCAGGTGCTCATGCCGATGCTCACCGTAATCGGCCGCTCGCTCCCCGTTACCCGCGGCAAGTGTTCGACAGCGCTGCGGATATGTTCGGCAATCACCCATGCGCCCCGGGTATCGGTCAAGGGAAGCACCACCGCAAACTCCTCACCGCCATAGCGTGCCGCCAGGTCGGCAGGGCGGCGGATGTTGGCGCCGATGACCTGCGCCACCGTACGCAGCGCCTCATCACCGCCCTGATGGCCATGGCGGTCGTTGAAGGCCTTGAAGTGGTCCACGTCGATCATCAACACCGTCAGGGGGTCAGTTGAGCGCTGAGCGCGGTCCCACTCCAGGCGTAGGCGTTCATCCAGCACGCGCCGGTTGGCCAGGCCGGTCAGCGCGTCGGTGGCTGCCAGTTCTGACAGGACGCGTTCAGCGCGAAAACGACGCCGCAGTTCCCGACGCAGCATCCAGGTCAACCACAACAAACCCATACACAGAAAGCCGGTGGCGCCACTGGTCAGCAGTGCGGCGCGTTTCCAGGGAGCGAACACATCCTCGCTGGACAGTGCCACTACCACGATCAGCGGCAGTTCTCCGACAGTGGTGAAGGTGTATAAGCGCTCCTTGCCGCTGATGGCCGAGATGGCCTGGAAGCTGCCGATGCCTTCATGCAGCATTCTCTTGAAATTGGGCCGCGTGCTCAGGTCCTTGTCGATCATGTCGCGTTCAAGCAGTGGCTGCTGCGCCAGCAGAATGCCTTTTTTGTTCAGCAGGTTAACGCTGCTGCCGTTGCCGATCGTGAGGGTGTTGAAGAGCTGGTCGAAATACGCCAGGCGCATCGTCGCGACCGCGACCCCGGCGAATTCGCCGTTGGGTCCCGACACCCGGCGACTGAATGCCATGCGCCAGACCTGGTCGCAGTCGCAATGGATCTTGAACGGGCGGCTGATAAACAGGCCGACGTTCGCGTCCTGGGTATGCGCCTGGAAATAATCGCGATTGGAAAAATTACGGGCTGAAGGCCGCAGCGTGGAGGAGTCCGCGATCACATTGCCATTGGCGTCCAGCAACAGGACTTCGCCCTTGAAGGGCGCCGCTGTGGATAAGTCAAACTGGACCAAGTGCTGGATATTGGCGGCGACTTGCGATAAGTCCTCGCGCTGGGTGGCTGCAATCAATCCATTGAGCGCCAAGTCGTACAGCTCGACGTTACGCAGCACATCGGCATTGATCAGTTGGGCAATGTTGGTGGTTGAGCGGGTAGCGGCCTGCAGGGTGCTGGCGTGTTCGCGGATCAGTAAGGCCGCGACAATGATGACAATCAGAACAACAGTGAGGCCACTGCCCAGAATCAACAGGAGCTCGGGGTGTGCAGGTGCGGTACGAACACGGCGTTGACTCATCGGGCAGACTTCAGCGGTGTGGATGCTGGCAGTTTAGTTCTACCCGATGAAAATTAAATGGGTGGCTGGAAAGAAAGATTGCGCCTTAAAACACGTTGATCGGATAGTCGACGATCACCCGGTACTCATCCACGTCCCGATCCACCGCCGAGTAGCCGTTGCTGCCACGGTTGACCGCCCATTGCAGGCGCACCGCCAGGTCCTTGGCCTTGCCCCCCTGTACCACGTATTTCAGGTCGATATCCCGCTCCCAATGCTTGGCGTCCTTGCCGTCGGCGCTGTACCAGGCGCTGTAGCCACGGCTTTGCGGGTCGACCTTGGTCAGGTCGGTCTTGCCGCTGATATAGGACACCGCCGAGGTCAGGCCGGGCAGGCCCAAACCGCCGAAGTTATAGGCGTACTTGAGTTTCCACGAGCGCTCATTGGGGCCGTTGAAGTCCGAATATTGCTGGGAGTTGTCCAGGTACACGCTGTCACCTTGCGCGATGTAGTCGAACGGCGTGTTGCCGTTGACCCGCTGGTACGCGGCGGTGACGCTGTGGTGGCCGACGTCCACGGTGAAGTGCAGGCTGTAGGTGTTGTTGTCGATATCACCCAGCAGCGACTGCCCGGTGTCCTGGGTGTGGTAGTAGTGCAGACCGGGGTTGAGACTGATCATCTCGTTGACCACATAGGTGTAGTCCAGGTCGTAGTAGTACTGGTTCCACACGTCCTTGAGCTCGGAGGCATAGAGGTTGCTGGTCAGCCCGTCGATACCGCTGAACGCCACACCGGCCCAGTTCATGTGCTGGCTGTCAGCCGTGTTGGGCAGCGCGCCGTAGCTGGTGCCGATACGACGGTGGCCGCTCTGGTTGTAGAGCTTGGTGAAGCTGGCCTGGCCGCCTTCGAACATCCAGCCGTCGAGGCTGTGGTTGGTCAGGCTCACGCCACGGAAGGTCTGCGGCAACATGCGGGTCGCGCCGCCGGCGATCACCGGGTTATTGAGGAACAGGTCGCCGGCCCTCAACTCGGTATCGAACGCGCGCATTTTCAAGGTGCCGCCCGCCGTCGAGAACGAGCCGGGCGCCTTACCGTTGCCGCTGCCGTACGGAAGGATGCTGGAACCGTCCGTGCCGCCACCGCCATCGAGCTTGAGGCCGAGCATGGCATGGGCGTCCAGGCCGAAACCGACGGTGCCCTGGGTGTAGCCGGATTCGAAGAGGCCGATGAAACCCTGGCCCCATTCCTTGCTGTCATCGGTGTGGATGTCGCGACGGTCGCGGTTCATGTAGTAGTTGCGGGTGTTGATGTTGAGGTGGGCGCCTTCGACGAAACCGTCGGCGGGGGTGGTGTCTGCTGCGTGGGCAAGAGGGACGATCGTTGCTGCAATTGCGAGGAATAACGGGGTCAACGTCAGCGAGTTCTTCACCGGTGTAGCTCCTTTGGTCAAACGGAAACGGCCAATGTCGTGGGGGGATGCCTGGCCTTTTTTACGGCAAAAAAAAGCCGCTGAAGTCAGCGGCTTTAAGACAGATTCCCAGTGTAGAGCCCTGGAAATAAGTCGAGGGAAATTCGGGTAAGCGGGAGGCTGCCTTTG
Organism: Pseudomonas fluorescens group sp.; assembly: GCF_020093335.1. Classification (NCBI taxonomy): domain Bacteria; kingdom Pseudomonadati; phylum Pseudomonadota; class Gammaproteobacteria; order Pseudomonadales; family Pseudomonadaceae; genus Pseudomonas; species Pseudomonas fluorescens group sp. The sequence goes on from NZ_JAIOKW010000009.1 coordinate 145,815, forward strand.
CCGTCGCGCTCATCGATGCGTCAAACTAACGCAGGCGAGCGGTACGGTACAGAGTGTAACAAGATAATGACTGTTGCCCAAACCGCAACAGTTGCGATGACGACCTCGATGACGGGCGCACTGCGATCCCAGTGTGGGCGGGGGCTTGCTCCCGATGACGGTGTGTCAGTCACCGATGTTCTGGCTGATCTATCGCTATCGGGAGCAAGCCCCCTCCCACAGTGGGTCGTGGTGGTTTCAGGAATCAGGCTGGCAGGGTGATGCCAAAGGTATTGCCACGACTGTCGCTGCGCACGAACACATCACCGCCGTGCATCAAGGCAATTGCCTTGACGATGGCCAGTCCCAAGCCATGGTTGGCGCCGCTGTTGCTGCGCGACGCGTCCACCCGATAGAAGCGCTCGAACAGGCGCGGCAGGTGTTCGCTGGCAATCACATCGCCGGGGTTGGTCACACCGATTGCCACCTGATGTTCCTGCACTTCGATATTCACCACGATGACTTGCCCCGGCTCGGTGTGTTGCACCGCGTTGCTCAGCAGGTTGATCAGCGCACGGCGCAGGTGGGCCTTTTCGATCTGCACCTGGGCATCGCCATGCACCTGTACCTGCACCTGGGCGTCTTCGAGGATGAAGTCCAGGTAGTCGAGGGTGGTCGCCACTTCGTCGGCCAGGGAGCTTTCGATCAGTTTGGTGGCCTTGCTGCCCTGGTCGGCGCTGGCGAGGAACAGCATATCGTTGATGATCGACCGCAGGCGCTCCAGCTCTTCGAGGTTCGATTGCAGCACCTCGAAGTAATGCTCGGCCGAGCGCCCGCGGGTCAGCGCGACCTGGGTCTGGCCGATGAGATTGGTCAGCGGCGAACGCAGTTCGTGGGCCACGTCGGCGTTGAAGGATTCCAGGCGCGAATAGGCCTGCTCCACGCGGTCGAGGGTGGCGTTGAACGAGTTGACGAACTGGTTCAACTCCGGTGGCAGCGGCGACAGCTGCAGGCGCCCGGAGAGTTTCGGCGGGGCGAGTTTGCGGGCTTCCTCCGACAGCTTGATCAGCGGCTTGAGACCGATGCGCGCCACCCAGAACCCCAGCAGCGAGGCCAGCACCACGCCCACCAGTGCCAGGCTGATCAACGCCACCAGCAGATGGTGCTGGGTGGCGCGGAAGTTCTCGGTGTCGATGGCGATCATAAAGCGCAGCGGCGGGCGTTGATCCTTGGCCGGGAACTGGCTCACCAGTGCCTTGAACGGATGTTTGTAGCCCGGCAGATGCAAGTCGCGCTTGCCGGTTTGTCCTTCCGCAAAGGCGCGGATCTGCGCATCGGGCTCTCCGTATTCGTAGGTCGGGTCGCTGCTCACCACCCAGAAACGAATGCGCTTGTCTTCCTCACCCAACAGCTTGAGCTTGGCCTTGATCTTCTGCCAATGGTCCGGTGTGCCGAAGCGATTTACCGAGGATTCGAGCACGCTGTAACGGGCATCCAACTCGGCCCCCGGCAACAAGCCCAGGCCCCGGTCCACCTGCTGATACAACACGCCGCCGATCAACAGGAAGATCAGCAGCGCCACCAGGGTGAACATGCCGCTCAGGCGCAGCGCAATTGAGTTAGCCACCACTTGGGGTCTCCACCAGGCGACTCTCCAGCACATACCCCATGCCACGGATGGTGTGCAGCAGTTTCTGTTCGAATGGCCCGTCGAGCTTGGCGCGCAGGCGCTTGATCGCGACTTCCACCACGTTGGCGTCGCTGTCGAAATTGATGTCCCAGACCATTTCCGCAATCGCGGTCTTGGACAGGATCTCGCCCTGGCGCCGCGCCAACACGCTGAGCAGCGAGAACTCCTTGGCGGTGAGGTCCAGGCGCACGCCGTTACGGCTGGCCTTGCGGCTGATCAGGTCGATCCACAAATCGGCGACCGTCACCTGCACCGGCTCATGACCGCCGCTGCGGCGGGTCAGGGCCTGCAGGCGTGCCACCAGTTCCAGGAAGGAAAACGGCTTGCCCAGGTAATCGTCGGCGCCTTCGCGCAAACCACGGATGCGGTCTTCCACGCGCTCGCGGGCGGTGAGCATGATCACCGGCGTCTGCTTGCGCGCACGCAAGGCGCGCAGTACGCCAAAGCCATCGAGGCCTGGCAGCATCACGTCGAGCACGATCACCGCATAATCGTTCTCCAGGGCCAGGTGCAGGCCTTCGACGCCTTCGCGGGCCACGTCGACGGTATAGCCTTGCTCCGTCAGGCCGCGGTGCAGGTAGTCTGCGGTTTTTTCTTCATCTTCAATAATCAGGACGCGCATGAGCCTTTTTGCTCCAGGGCCGGGCCTCAATCTGTGGTTGCCAACGCAGGCGTCGGTGTGGGCCGGTGGAAAAACTTCTCCAGGTACAAGTATATGACCGGCGTAGTGAACAGCGTCAGCGCCTGGCTCACCAGCAGTCCGCCGACGACCGCGATACCCAGCGGCTGGCGCATTTCCGCGCCGGGGCCGGCGCCGAGCATCAGCGGCACGGCGCCGAGCAGGGCGGCGAGGGTGGTCATGATGATCGGCCGGAACCGCGTGACGCAGGCTTCATAGATCGCATCCTCCGGCGACAGGCCCCTGACGCGCTGGGCGTCCAGGGCAAAGTCGATCATCAGGATGCCGTTCTTCTTGACGATCCCGATCAGCAGCACCAGGCCGATCAGCGCCATGATCGAAAAGTCCTGGCCCATCAGCGACAGCATGATCAGTGCGCCCAACCCAGCAGATGGCAAGGTGGAAATGATCGTCAGCGGGTGCACAAAACTCTCATACAGCACACCGAGGATGATGTAGACCGCCACCAGCGCCGCCAGGATCAGCCACGGCTGGCTGGCCAACGAACTCTGGAACGCCTGGGCCGCGCCCTGGAAGTTGCCGATGATGGTGGTGGGCATGCCGATTTCATTCTTGGCCTGGTTGAGCATGATCACCGCATCGCCCAGCGCCACGCCGGGCGCCAGGTTGAACGACAGGTTGGCCGCCGGGAACATGCCGTCATGGCTGATGGACAAGGGCCCCACCGTCGGTGGATCGACCTTGGCCAGTGCCGACAGCGGCACCATCTCGTTGGTCAGCGGCGAACGCAGGTAGAAGTAATTCAGGCTTTCGGCTTTGCCGCGTTGTTGGGTGTCCAGTTCCAGCACCACTTGGTACTGGTTGATCTCGGTCTGGAATTCGTTGATCTGCCGTTGGCCGAAGGCGTCGTACAGCGCCTGGTCGACATCGGTGGCGGTCAGGCCGAAACGTGCGGCGGCCTGACGGTCGATGCTGATGTGGGTGATGCTGCCGCCCAGTTGCAGGTCGTTGGACAGGTCGCGAAACGCCGGGTTGGCGCGCAGTTTTTCGGTGAGGCGCTGGGTCCAGGTGTTCAGCGTCGGGCCGTCATTGCTCTTGAGCACGTATTGGTACTGGGCGCGGCTGGGGCCCGAACTCAAGTTGATGTCCTGGCCGGCGCGCAGGTACAGCACGATGCCCGGCACCTTGGCCAGTTTCGGCCGGATGCGGTCGATGAACTGGCTGGCGGACACATCGCGATCACCGCGATCCTTCAGCGCGATCCAGAAGCGGCCGTTGGCGATGGTCTGGTTGCTGCCGGTCACGCCTACCGAGTGAGAAAACGCTTGCACCGCCGGGTCGTCCTTGACGATCTCGGCCAGCGCCTTGTGCTTGGCGACCATGTCGGGGTACGACACATCGGCCGCCGCTTCGCTGGTGCCGAGCACAAAACCGGTGTCTTGCACCGGGAAGAAACCCTTGGGGATGAACACGTAGCCAACCACGGCCAGGGCGAGGGTCACCAGGAAGATCGCCGCCATGCTGCGTTGATGGGCCAGGGCACGGCGCAGGTTGCGCGCGTAACCGGCCAGCAGGCGCTCGCTGAAGCCGGGTTTGTCGTGGGTGGTGTGGGTCGGTGCACGCATGAACAGCGCGGCCAATGTCGGTGCCAGCGTCAGCGAGACCACCACCGAAATCAGGATGGTCGAGGTGGCGGTCAGCGCAAATTCCTTGAACAAGCGCCCGACCACACCCCCCATGAACAGCAGCGGGATAAACGCCGCCACCAGCGAGAAGCTGATGGACACCACGGTAAAACCAATCTCGCCGGCGCCCTTGATCGCCGCTTCGCGTTGGCCCAGCCCGGCTTCCAAGTGACGGTGAATGTTCTCCACCACAACGATCGCATCGTCCACCACAAACCCTACGGAGATCACGATCGCCACCAGGGTCAGGTTGTTCAGGCTGAAACCCATCAGGTACATCAGGGCAAAGCTGGCCACCAGTGACACACCGAGCACGCTGGACACAATCAGCGTCGCCGACAACTGGCGCAGGAACAGCGCCATCACCGCCACCACCAGCAGGATCGCGATCAGCAGGGTCACTTCGACTTCATGCAGCGATGCGCGAATGGTCTTGGTGCGGTCGGTCAACACGCTGACCTGCACCGAGGCCGGCAGCATGCCTTGCAGGCGCGGCAGCTCGGCTTGAATACGGTCCACGGTCTCGACGATATTCGCGCCGGGCTGGCGCGAGATCACCAGGTTGACCCCCGGCGTGTCGCCGGACCAGGCCTGCACGTAGGCGTTTTCCGAACCGTTGATGACCTTGGCGATATCGCGCAGTTGAACCGGCGCGCCATCCTTGTAGGACACAATCAACTGCGCGTAATCCTCGGGGAGGAACAACTGGTCGTTGGTCGACAGGGTCGACACGCTGTTTTCGCCGTAGATCGCGCCCTTGGCCAGGTTGAGGCTCGATTGCTGGATGGCCAGGCGGATATCGGCCAGGGTCAAGCCGATGGCAGCCAGTTTGTCGGGGGAGGCCTGTACGCGGATCGCCGGGCGTTGTTGGCCGGTGATGTTGATCTGGCCGACGCCGTCGATCTGGCTGATCTGCCGGGCCAGCAGGGTTTCCACGTAGTCGCTCAGCTCGGTACTGGGCATGCTGTCGGAACTGACGCTGAGGATCAGCACCGGGCTGTCCGCCGGGTTGACCTTCTTCCAGGTCGGCAGGCTCGGCATATCGCTGGGCAACTTGCCGGACGCAGTATTGATCGCCGCCTGCACTTCTTGCGCGGCGGTGTCGATGCTCTTGTTGAGGGTAAATTGCAGGGTCAGGAGGCTGGAGCCCAAGGCGCTGCTGGAGGTCATCTGGGTCATGCCGGGGATGGCGCTGAATTGCACCTCCAACGGCGTGGCCACGGATGAGGCCATGGTGTCCGGGCTGGCGCCGGGCAGGGTGGCGCTGACCTGGATCGTCGGAAATTCCGCTTCCGGCAGTGGGGCGATGGCCAGGCGCGGGAAGGCAATCATCCCGAGCAGCACCAGGGCGAAGGTCAGCAGCAGGGTGGCGACCGGGTGGTCGACGCACCAGGCCGACGGCGAGCGGCTGCCGCTCATGGCTGCACCTTGGCGTCGACGGTCTGGATCACCTGCGGCGGCTCCTTGAGCACCTCCACCTGGGCCCCGGCCTTGAGCCGCGACTGGCCGTCACTGACCAGCACATTGCCGGCCTGCACACCCTTGATGATGTTCACGTCGCTGTCTTGGTAGGTGACCTGCACCGGCACCACGTCGACCTTGTCACCGTTGACCCGGTACACAAAGTGCGAATCCAGGCCGCGTTGCACCACCGTCGACGGCACCACCAGCGCGTTTTTGTCGAGGGCGGTCTGAATCTTGATGGTCACCAATTGCCCCGGCCACAGGCGTTGCGAGGCGTTGCTGAATTCAGCCTTGGCACGCAGGGTGCCGGTGGTGGAACTGATCTGGTTGTCGATCAGGCTCAAGTGGCCTTCGCCGAGCAGGTCGCCGGTCTGGCCGTCGGTGTCGGCGCCCATATAGGCATCGACGCTGGCCTTTGTGGGCGCCGCGATCAGGCCTTGCAGGGTGGGCAGCATCTGCTGCGGCAGGGAGAATTCGACGGCAATCGGGTCGATCTGGGTGACCGAGAACAGGCCCTGGGTATCGCTGGTGCGCAGGAAGTTACCTTCGTCCACGGTGCGAATACCCACGCGACCGCTGACCGGCGAGCGAATCTGGGTGTAGGACAGTTGCACTTGAGCCGAATCGATCGCGGCCTGGTTGCCTTGGACGGTGGCCTTGAGCTGGTTGACCAGGGCTTGTTGCTGGTCATAGGTCTGCTTGGACACGCCATCGTCGACGCTCAACGCCTTGTAGCGCTTGAGGTTGACCAGCGCCACCTGCAACTGGGCCTGGCTCTCGCCCAGTTGCGCCTTGGCCTGGTCGAGGCTGGCACGGATCGAACGGTCATCGATGCTCGCCAGCAGGTCGCCGGCCTTGACCCGTTGGCCTTCCTTGACCAGCAATTGGGTGAGAATACCGTCCACTTGCGGGCGTATGACCACGCTGTGCAAGGACAACACGGTGCCGATCCCACTGACAAAACGCGGAACATCCTGCTGCGCCACGCTCACCACCCGCACCGGAATCGCAGTGGGCGCCGCCAGTTTGCTCTTGGCCGGGCGGGTCAATGCCCAGGCTGCAATCGCCAACACCACGAGGACACCCACGATCAGGGCGGTTTTTCGTTGAATTTGCATGGGGTGAGGCGCCAGGGCAAAGGATTGGAGGAAAGTGGAGCCTTTATAGCCCGTCAACCCGGTCAGCAAAGTGACTGCTAACTGACAGCGCTGTCAGTAAAGGTCGACCATTCGTACAGGCGGTGGTTAAAGATCCAAGGCGGGCAGGTATACTGCGCGCCAGCGAGGCCCGCAAGCCGGTCCCGCGTCATTTTTTGCACGCTCCGGAGCTTTCATGACTTCCCCGACACAACCCCCTGTTGAAGCGACCGACCTCGTCGATCCGGCCAGCGCCGACGGCGTTGAAAAAACCGAGATCCCGGCGTTCAAGTTTCCCTTCAAGCCGGGTGAACTGGCCGGGGCCAAAAATGCCGCCCAGCCCTGGTACAAGAACGGCGCCAAGAACGGCCATACCAAGAGCCCGGGCATGGCGCCACCGGGAACTCGCCGTTCCATGGGTAAACGTTAAGAATAATCAGCTGTAATATTTGCAGGATGTTGCCTACAGCGTCCGTTGATATTTCTGCTTGTGGGCCTGCGATCGTTTCTTGAAAGCTTGCACAGCTTGCGCTCTGCTCCGATTTTTTACCGGGGCGGAGTCAAGGGCGCTCTTTCCGGAAAAGGACGTTTCCTGTGGCCCCGATACACCTCTGTGTAGCGCTTGTCCTGTTGCTCGCGGTCGATGCCGTTGCTGGCATTGATCAACCTCGGCGCGAAATCCGCTTTGCCGTTGCCGCGCACTTTCCCCCCTTCCAGAGCCGCAACCCGCAAGGGCAGTTGGTCGGTCTGAATATCGAGCTGGGCAACGCCCTTTGCCAGCAACTGAATGTGCGCTGTACCTGGGTCGACCAGGTGCTGGTCGAAAACTTCAAAGACCTTGATGCCCTGCTATTCGATGCAATCATCGGCATTGCCCCCACGCCTCAGCGTCAGCGCTGGGTGAGCTTCACCGATAACCTCTATCCCTTCACCACGCGCCTGGTCGCGCGCCGATCCTCCGGGCTGATGCCGACGCCAGCGTCGCTCAAGGGCAAGCGCGTCGGCGTATTGCTGGGGAGTAATCGCGAAGCCTTTGCCCAGTCGCAATGGGCGCCCAAGGGCGTGATCATCAAGCGCTTCTGGCTCAACGACGAACTGGTCCGCAGCCTGGTGGCAGGCGACATCGATGCGACCCTGCAGGGCACCGTGGAAATCCGCGACGCGTTGCTCGACACCCCGGCGGGCCAGGATTTCGACTTCCTCGGCCCCGCCGTTTCCGCCGAGTTGCTGGGCCACGGCGTGGCAATCGGGCTGCGCACCACCGATACGGCGTTGCGTGCCGAACTTAACCGCGCCCTCGAACAGCTTAAACACAATGGTGAGTACCAGCGGATCCTTGCGCCTTATCGTCTGGAGGTGCCGTGATGGCTCGATGTGCTCGCGAAGCGGCCAGTAAGCCCTACGCCGCCCGCAGAGGGATAAACGCATAGTTGGCCGGCACCTCGGTCGCAATCTGCGCCCCGGCATCCAGCACCTGTTCGGCAATGTCCATCCCCGATACATGGAACACCCACTCATTGGCCACGGACGGTTGAGCCAGCGCCAGCTCAATCGCCTGGGCAAACAGGCCCATGTCCGGCAGGTAAGCGGTAAACCCATCACCCTTGAGCGCCGTGGTGCGAATGCCCAGCAGGGCGCACACCGCCTCTTTGGTCTGCACGTCATCGCGGTCGGCCTGGCGTGAGCGTTGGATCAACTGCGCCAATTCCTGGTCCATCAACTCACCGCCGACGATCAGCGCCGGGCCCTGCTCCCAGGATTCCGGCGGGCAATCCTTGGCGGCGGGGTTCAGCGGGATATGCGGGTTGATCTCCATCGGGTAGATGCGGCACACCAACGGCCGACGCTCATAGATGCGGCACAGGTTGTCTTCGTCAAGATTCCGGCAGCGTCCGGCGTTGTAGGCGGCAAAGGTGATTGCCACAAACGCTTCGGTAGTGCCACTGGGCACGACCACTGAGCGGCGTTCGGCATGTTCGCGTTGCTGCTCGGGCAGGCCCAGGCCATTGCCCAGGAAACCCTCCGCCAGAACGATGACATTGCCGCCGTCCGCCGCCCACTGGCGGGCCTCGTCGAGGGTCAGGGGCACGTGATGGTCGGTGCAGCATTTGCCGCAACCGACGCAGGAAAATCGAGTATTCATGGCGGATCTGTCACCAGGCTAGGTCAGAGGGCACGCAGGAACAGTGACGGGTTTTTACCTCTGTTCACCGTTTCAGCTCTCTGGAAGCAAGTTATACGCCAGTGCCTGTCAGCCCTCGGGCACTGCATCGCGCAGGACAAATCGCATGCCCGCGCTTTCATACAACTGCCGGGCACGCAGGTTGCTCTCCCGCACCTTAAGGTCCACATAGGGCTCGCCGCGCTGCTTGAACGCCTGGAAGCTGTGCAGCAGCAACGCGCGGCCCAATCCCTGGCCCTGGGCGCAGGGGTGAACGCAGAGGTGCTTGATAAAGGCGCTGGTCCAGCACTGCGCCACGGCGAGAACGCCTTCGTCGTTGCTCGCTACCAGGCACAGTGTGGGGTCGAACTCGGCATCGGTGGTGAACCGCTGCTGCCAGGTTTCCAGGTTGGGCACACGACCGCCGCCCTGGTCCTGAGCGAGGCGCAACACGGCATGAATCGCCGGGGCCAGGTCGTCGCGGTAATGATCCAACTGCGTACCGGCCGGCCACTGGGGGGCGGGCAGGCTGCCGGTGAGGTCGCGGCGCAACAGCTGGTAATACTCGGTCACCGGTTACAGGCCTTTCTGTGCCACGGTCTGGGCGGCGATCACCAGGCACTTGGTCAGCTCAGGCGACGAGAATTTGGTCAGTACCGAGTCGGCACCCGCCAGTCGCGCCTTTTCGCTGTTCATCGCGCTGTCCAAGGAGGTGTGCAGCAACACATAAAGGTGCTGGAAGTCGGGGGTTTCGCGCAAGGTGCGGGTGAGGGCGTAGCCGTCCATTTCCGACATCTCGATGTCCGACACCACCACGTTGATCTGCTCGGCGGTGCCTTGCAGTTCCAGCAGCACGTCGATGGCTTCCTTGGCGCTGCGCGCGGTGTGGCAGGTGAGGCCGAGGTTGCGCAGGGTGTGCACGGACTGTTGCAGGGCGACCTGGCTGTCGTCCACCACCAGGATGCGCGCGTTGCCGAGCACTTCGGCCTCTTCCATGGTCAGGTCGGTCGGCGCCGCTTCAATCGGTGCCGGCGCGATGCCGTGGATGACTTTTTCGATATCCAGCACCTGCACCAGGCCGCCTTCTACCTGGGTGACCCCGGTAATAAACGCGCGGTTACCGCCGGAGCCATAGGGCGGCGGGCGGATGTCGGTGGTCAGGCAATGCACGATCTTGCTCACCGCCTGCACATGCAAACCCTGCTTGGAGCGGCTCACATCGGTGACGATCAGGCAGCCGCCGTCCGGGTCTGCCAGCGGCATTTCCCCCAGGGCGCGGCTCAGGTCGATCACCGCCAGCGAGTTACCGCGCAGGGTGGCGATGCCTTTGACGTGCGGGTGGGACTCCGGCAGCTTGGTCAGCGGCGGGCATGGGATGATTTCGCTGACTTTCAGCAGGTTGATCGCCATCAGCTTGCCACTGCGCAAGGTAAAGAGCAGAAGCGAGAGTGAGTCTGCGCGGGCTTTGGTGGTGGACATAAAAACCTTCTGTGGATCAGGGATGACGATCTATAGAGGGTTATCGACTTGGGGAGGCCAGGCTTTAACCGGATTTTGTGTCGGGATGGGTGTGTGTGGGAGCTGGCTTGCCTGCGATGCAGGCACCTCGGTCTTTCAGTTGCACCGGGGTGATGCTATCGCAGGCAAGCCGGCTCCCACACAAGCCCCATTCCAAAAGGGGTATGGGTCAGCCCTTCCACACCTGCGGGTTCACCAGGTCCTGCGGACGCTGGCCCAGCAGCGCGCTGCGCAGGTTGTCGAGGGCGCGGTTGGCCATGGCTTCACGGGTTTCGTGGGTGGCCGAGCCGATGTGCGGCAGGGTCACGGCGTTGCTCAGCTGGAACAGCGGTGACTCGGCCAACGGCTCCTGTTCATACACATCCAGCCCCGCGCCACGGATGCGCTGGCTTTGCAGGGCGTCGATCAGCGCCGGTTCGTCGACCACCGGGCCACGAGAAATGTTGATCAGGATCGCGCTGGACTTCATCAGCCCCAGCTCGCGGGTGCTGATCAGGTGACGGGTCTTGTCGCTCAACGGCACCACCAGGCAGACGAAATCCGCCTCGGCCAGCAGTTCATCCAGGCTACGCAATTGCGCGCCCAGTTCCTGCTCCAGTGCCGGCTTGCGGCTGTTACCGCTGTAGAGGATCGGCATATTGAAACCCAACCGTCCACGCCGGGCCACGGCCGCGCCGATGTTGCCCATGCCGACGATGCCCAGCGTCTTGCCATGCACATCGCAACCGAACAACGGCGCGCCGACGCTGGCTTTCCACTGGCCGGCCTTGGTCCAGGCGTCCAGCTCGGCCACACGGCGTGCGCTGCTCATCAGCAGGGCAAAGGCCAGGTCGGCGGTGCTTTCGGTGAGGACGTCGGGGGTGTTGGTGAGCATGATCCCGCGTTCGTTGAAGTACGCCACGTCATAGTTGTCGTAGCCCACCGACACGCTGGACACCACTTCCAGCTTGCTCGCGCCTTGCAACTGCTCGCGGCCCAGCTTGCGACCCACGCCGATCAGGCCGTGCGCGTGGGGCAGGGCTTCATTGAATTGCGCGTTGATGTCGCCCAGCTTGGGATTGGGCGCGATCACCTCGAAATCCTGTTGCAGGCGTTCGATCATTTCCGGGGTGACGCGGCTGAAAGCGAGGACAGTCTTTTTCATTGCAGGCGGGCTCATCGACTACGGAAGAATGCCAAGCACGCTAACATTCCTGCCGACAATTGTCAGGACGCCTCAGGCCTAAAGTGGGCAGGGAGCAAGCCCCCTCCCACCGTTGACCTGACTCGTCTGGTAGCACTCAGTTCGCCAGGCGCGCGCCGCTGAGGCTGCCGCTCAACTCATACGCCACCAGCTCCGCCTGGTGCGCCGCCAGGATCTCCGGCAGCGAGCCACGCAGGTATTCCACCCACGTCTTGATCTTCGCATCCAGGTACTGGCGCGACGGGTAGATGGCGTACAGGTTCAACTCCTGGGAGCGGTAGTTGGGCATCACCCGTACCAGGGTGCCGTTGCGCAGGCCTTCGATCGCGGCGTACACCGGCAGCAGGCCGATGCCCATGCCGCTGGTGATCGCGGTTTTCATCGCATCGGCCGAGTTCACCAGGAAGGGCGAGGTGTTGATCGCCACGCTTTCCTGGCCTTCGGGGCCGTTGAAGGTCCACTTGTCGAGCTGGATCACTGGGCTGACCAGGCGCAGGCAGGCGTGGTTGAGCAAGTCATGGGGGCGATGGGCGCAGCCCTTGGCCTTGACGTAGTCCGGCGAGGCACAGGCAATGCTGTAGGTGATGCCCAGGCGCTGGGACACGAAGCCCGAGTCCGGCAGTTCGCTGGCCAGCACGATGGACACGTCGTAGCCCTCATCGAGCAAGTCCGGCACACGGTTGGCCAGGGTCAGGTCGAAGGTGACGTCCGGGTGGGTGCGGCGATAGCGGGCGATGGCGTCGATGACGAAATGCTGGCCGATACCGGTCATGGTGTGCACTTTCAGCTGCCCGGCAGGGCGTGCATGGGCGTCGCTGGCCTCCGCCTCGGCTTCCTCGACGTAGGCGAGGATCTGCTCACAGCGCAGCAAATAGCGTTTGCCGGCTTCGGTCAGCGCGATGCGTCGTGTCGTTCGGTTCAACAAGCGGGTTTGCAGATGGGCCTCAAGGTTGGAGACCGCGCGCGAGACGTTGGCAGTGGTGGTATCCAGTTGCACGGCGGCGGCGGTGAAGCTGCCTGCCTCGGCCACGCAACTGAAGGCGCGCATGTTTTGCAAAGTGTCCATGGAGTGTTCTCAGGGGAGATAGCAAATTGTGACAGAAAGTTACGCCGTCCAGTGATCCCTACCAACGGATTATCGCCTGAACGGTAACAAAGATTCACAGGAATGCCAGCTTATCGTTCCCCATGCCGCCCCCTAGAATTGCGCCACCTCTCCCCGCACCACCACCTCAGGAATTCGCAGCAGTGCCGCGTCGCATCAACAGAGAGTTGAAGGCTCTCAGTGTCTGGGCTTTATCGTTAGCAATCAGCGGCTGCATCGGAACCGGAGGAATCGCCCCCCAAGGCCAGTCCCTCAACGCCAGCACACTGGCCACCGACGAAGCGATCCAGAGCGCCGCCCAGGACGCCCACTGGCCCACCGCGCACTGGTGGCAAGCCTATGGTGACCCGCAATTGAACCGCTGGGTCGACCTCGCGACCCAACACAGCCCAAGCATGGCCATGGCCGCCGCTCGGGTGCGGGAGGCGCGGGCCATGGCCGGGATCGCCGAGTCGGCCGAGTCGTTGCAGATCAACAGCGACACCGCCCTCAAGCGCCACAACTGGCCCAAGGATCAGTTCTATGGCCCCGGCGAACTGAGCGGTGCCAACACCTGGGACAACAATGCTTCCCTGGGCCTGAGCTATGCCCTCGACCTGTGGGGCCGTGAAAGCAATGCCACCGAACGTGCCGTCGACCTGGCGCACATGAGCGTCGCCGAAGCGCGCCAGGCCCAGCTCGAATTGCAGAACAACGTGGTCCGCGCCTATATCCAGCTGTCGTTGCACTACGCCAACCGCGATATCGTCGCGGCCACGCTGGCGCAGCAGCAGCAGATCCTCGACCTGGCCCATAAGCGCCTGAACGCCGGGCTGGGCACCCATTTTGACGTCAGCCAGGCCGAAACGCCGCTGCCGGAAACCCATCGTCAACTGGACGCCCTGGACGAAGAAATCGCCCTGAGCCGTAACCAACTGGCAGCGTTGGCGGGCAAAGGTCCGGGGGCGGGGGCGCAATTGCAACGTCCTACGCTGTCGTTGGCCGCACCGTTGAAATTGCCGTCGAGCCTGCCCGCGCAATTGCTCGGCCAACGCCCGGATGTGGTCGCCAGCCGCTGGCAAGTCGCGGCCCAGGCCCGTGGCATCGATGTCGTCCACGCCGGTTTCTACCCCAACGTCGACCTGGTCGGCAGCCTCGGCTACATGGCCACCGGCGGCGGTATGCTGGCGTTCCTGGCGGGCAAGAAATTCAACTATAACGTTGGTCCGGCGATCACCTTGCCGATCTTCGACGGTGGCCGCCTGCGTGCGGAACTGGGCGAAGCCAGCGCCGGTTATGACATCGCCGTCGCCCGGTACAACCAGACCCTGGTCAATGCCCTCAAGGGCATCAGCGATCAGTTGATCCGCCGCGAATCGATGGACAAGCAATCTGTCTTCGCCGCGCAGTCGGTGGCCTCGGCGCAAAAGACCTACGACATCGCGATGATCGCCTACCAGCGCGGCCTCACGGATTACCTCAATGTGCTGAACGCCCAGACCTTGCTGTTCCGCCAGCAGCAGGTGGAGCAACAGGTACAGGCCGCTCGCTTGAGCGCCCACGCTGAACTGGTCACGGCCCTGGGCGGGGGGCTCGATGCCGGCAACGATGTACCGCCACCCGCCCAGATCCTCCCGAGCAAGACCCCGGCGGCACTTGCCGTATTCGATCACTGAGTAGGATTTGATGACTTCCTTGCCTGCACCGCTGCGCTGGCTGCATTCCCTTGAGTGGCGCCGTGGTTTTTTCGACTGGGCACGCAGCGACGGCGTGACCTGGGTGTATATCTTTAAGGTGCTGGTCGCTGCCTTCCTCACGCTGTGGTTGGCCATGCGCCTGGAACTGCCGCAACCGCGCACGGCGATGATCACGGTGTTTATCGTGATGCAACCGCAGAGCGGCCAGGTGTTTGCCAAGAGCTTCTATCGTTTCCTCGGCACCTTGGCGGGGTCGGCGGTGATGGTGCTGTTGATTGCCTTGTTTGCGCAGAACACCGAGTTGTTCCTTGGCGCGCTGGCGATCTGGGTCGGCATCTGCACCGCCGGCGCGACGCGCAACCGCAACTTCCGCGCCTATGGCTTCGTGCTGGCCGGCTATACCGCGGCGATGGTCGGCCTGCCGGCCCTGGCGCATCCGGATGGCGCCTTTATGGCGGCGGTGTGGCGGGTGCTGGAAATCTCCTTGGGGATTCTGTGCGCCACCCTGGTCAGCGCCGCGATCCTGCCGCAAACCAGCAGCGCTGCGATGCGCAACGCCTTGTACCAACGCTTTGGCGTGTTCGCGCTGTTCGTCACCGATGGCCTGCGCGGGCGCAGCCAGCGTGAAGGGTTCGAGGCGAGCAACGTGCGCTTTATCGCCGAAGCCGTGGGCCTGGAAGGGCTGCGCAGTGTCACGGTGTTTGAAGACCCGCATATGCGTCGGCGCAATGGTCGGCTCAGTCGCCTCAACAGCGAATTCATGAGCATCACCACGCGCTTCAATGCCTTGCACCAGTTGCTTGAACGGTTGCGCACGGACGAGGCGGACCATGTGGTGGCGGCGATCAAACCCGGCCTGCAAGACCTTGCCGAAGTGCTCGACGGCTTTTCCGGTCGCGCGCTCACCAGCCCCGACGCGGCGCGCCTGGTCAACGCGCTGAGCGCCTACAAGGATGGTCTGCCGGCCAAGGTCCGCAGCCTGCGTGCGGCCTTCCAGGAAGCAGATCCCACCGAAGCCGAGCAACTGGATTTCCACACGGCCTACGAACTGCTGTATCGCTTCGTCGATGACCTGCACAACTACGCGCAAACCCACGCTTCCCTGGCCGACCACAGCCATGCGCGCGAGCAGTGGGACGAAACCTTTATCCCCAAAACCAACTGGCTGGCCTGCGCCGCCTCGGGGATTCGCGCGTCTTTCATCCTGATCGTGCTCGGCAGTTATTGGGTGGCCACCGCCTGGCCCAGCGGCGCGACCATGACCTTGATCGCCGCCGCGACTGTCGGCCTGTCCGCTGCGACGCCCAACCCCAAGCGCATGGCCTTCCAGATGGCCTGCGGCACCTTGATCGGCGCGCTGGTGGGCTTTATCGAAATGTTCTTCGTGTTCCCCTGGATCGACGGCTTCCCGCTGCTGTGCGTGATGCTCGCCCCGGTGATCATCTGTGGCGCGTTCCTCGCCTCGCGGCCGCAATACGCGGGTGTCGGCGTCGGCCTGCTGATCTTTTTCAGCACCGGTTCGGTGCCGGACAACCTCACGGTCTACAACCCCTACACCTTTATCAACGACTACATCGCCATGGTCATCGGCATGCTGGTGTGCGCGGCGGCGGGTGCGATCATCCTGCCGCCCAACAGCCGCTGGCTGTGGCGCCGGTTGGAGCAGGACCTGCGTGAGCAGGTGGTGTATGCGATCAGCGGCAAGCTCAAGGGCCTGGCTTCAAGTTTTGAAAGCCGCACCCGCGACCTGCTGCACCAGGCCTACGGCCTCGCGGTCGGCCAGCCGCAGGTACAGCGCGACTTGCTGCGTTGGATGTTTGTGGTGCTGGAAGTCGGCCACGCGATCATCGAGCTGCGCAAGGAGCAGGCGATTTTGCCGGTGCACCCGGCGTACGCCGAATCCCAGCCCTGGCGCCAGGCGATCCGGGTGATGGGCCGTTCGCTGGTGCGGCTATTCCTGCAACCCAGCGCCAGCAACCTGGAGCGTGGCTTGATTGCCGTCGACCATGCGATCAGCCGCGTGCAGGCCACCGACGAACCTTTCGCCCCGCACTTCGACACCTCGGCGCTGCGCCGGGTGAAGAGTTACCTGCACTTTATCCGCACCTCGTTGCTCGACCCGCAATCACCCCTGGCGGCCCTCAAAGGAGCCACGCATGCCTCGTGAAATCGCCTTCCACGGCGTCTACATGCCGACCATGACCCTGATGTTTTTGATCGCCGCCGTCCTGGCCTGGGCCCTGGACCGCTTCCTGGCCGGGTTCGACCTGTACCGTTTTTTCTGGCACCCGGCGTTGCTGCGCCTGAGCCTGTTCGTTTGCCTGTTCGGCGCCCTGGCGCTGACCGTTTACCGTTGAGAATGCCCCGATGAAAAAGTTTTTCAGCCTGCTCGCGACCTTACTGGTACTCGCCTTGGCGATCTGGATTGGCCGCACGTTGTGGGTGCACTACATGGAAACGCCCTGGACCCGCGACGGCCGCGTACGCGCCGACATCATCAACGTAGCCGCCGACGTCACCGGCGAAGTGGTCGACGTGCCGGTACGCGATAACCAACGGGTGAAAAAGGGCGACCTGCTGATGCAGATCGACCCTGAGCACTACCGCATCGCCGTCAAGCAGGCGCAATCCCTCGTGGCCTCCCGCAAAGCCACCTGGGAAATGCGCAAGGTCAACGCCCACCGACGTGCTGACCTTGATGCGCTGGTGATCTCCAAGGAAAACCGCGACGACGCCAGTAATATCGCCGACTCGGCGCTGGCGGATTATCAGCACGCGCTGGCGCAATTGGAGGCGGCCGAACTCAACTTGAAACGCACGCAGGTGGTGGCAGCGGTGGATGGTTATGTCACCAACCTCAACGTGCATCGAGGCGACTACGCACGTATCGGCGAAGCCAAGATGGCGGTGGTGGACATGAACTCATTCTGGGTTTACGGCTTTTTCGAAGAAACCAAATTGCCCCATGTGAAAGTCGGTGACCCAGCCGATATGCAGTTGATGAGCGGCGAGACGCTGAAGGGCCACGTAGAAAGCATCGCGCGCGGTATCTACGACCGCGACAACCCCGAGAGCCGCGAGCTGATCGCCGATGTGAACCCGACCTTCAACTGGGTGCGCCTGGCCCAGCGGGTGCCGGTGCGGATTCACATTGATGCGGTGCCGGAGGGCGTGTTGTTGGCGGCGGGCATTACCTGCACCGTGATTGTGCGGGAGTTGTCGGAAGATTGAGGTTGGTTACTGGAATAGCGTTTTGGCTCTGGCTTTGCGACGGCGTTTGACCCGCAAGATACTGACGTATCGGCCCCGCCATCTCCCGCAGAATCACCCGCTTGGGCTTGATGCTGCACAGCGGCACAAACTCACGTAGCACCGTCACCTGATAATCACTGCCGATGTGCACCACACCGGCCCCGACGATGGCCGGGTCGGCGTCAATGGTTCGATAGAGCTTGGGCAGGTCCAGCAGACGGGTCAGTCGCTGGCGAGTCGTGGTGTGCGAATCCGGCACACCGCTTCGCAGGAAATCGCTTGGCATCCTTTCACCTGTGAGTAGACAGAGGTGAAAGAGCCTGCGGATAGTTTCCTTGGCGTGATGTCAGGCCGTTCGCTGTTTTAGGTAGGAACCGGCCTGATGGTTATTTCATGGCGCGATAAACGTCTCATGCAGGTGGCGCCACAGCAGTGCGCCGCTGGCCTGCTTCTCAAAGATCACCGTGGCGCGGCGGTCCGTCCGGGTGCCGCTGTCGTCGATCTGATGCTCGCGGTAAGTCACCGTGGCGCCACGCGCATGTCGGTCAATTCCCGTCATTTCGCTCAAGGTGATTTTCAACCCCGGGCGCATGCCACCCAAACGCGTGAACAGCGCATTCAGCCCGGCCGCATTGACCCGTGTGCCGGTAGCGGGAGCGATCATGCTGAACGCCGGCGAGAAACGCGCAAGCAGGTTTTGCAAGGTGCCTTCGGGTGCAACGCCGGCAAACCATTGCTCGATCTCGACGTGGGTCTGGATCACTTCTTCAAAAAAATCGCTGTAGTCAATCATCAGTGAGGCTCGCTGGCAGGGGTATGGCAGAGGCTTGGTATTTGCCGCTGAAAGTGCAGGGGGGTTATTGACTGGAATGAAGGGTTAGAGCGAACCGGTCAGCCCAAAGCGTTTCTTCAACACCTTCTCCAACAACCCCTTGGGCAACAATGCCGCCATCAATGGCAACGCCCGACTGCCATTGCCCGAACGTAGCAGGCGCGGCGCCTGAGGTTGCTGGACGGCCTTGAGCACATCCGCTGCAAACACGCTGGCCGGGGTCGGCTTGTCTTGAGAGGCCTGGCTGCGCGCACGAATGCCGTCGCGCAACGGCCACCACGGCGATTGTTCATTGATCAACAGTTCGGCCTGGGCGCCGGCGTTTTTGGCGAAGTGGGTGTTGATGGCGCCGGGTTGCACTTCCATGACGCTCACGCCAAAGGGCGCCAGTTCCATGCGCAATGCATCGCTCAACGCATGCACAGCGGCTTTGGAGGCGCAGTACGCGCCAGCAAATGGCGTAACCAGCACGCCGGAAACGCTGCCGATGTTGACCACCAACCCTTTGTTGCGACGCAGGGCAGGGAACAGCGCCTGGGTCACGCCGACGATGGAAAACACATTGGTCTCGAATTGGCGCTGCATCGCCTCGGTGCCGCCGTCCAGCAACGGCCCCATGGCGCCATAGCCGGCGTTGTTGACCAGCACATCCAGTTCGCCCAGTTGTTCGGCGAGCCGTTGCAGGGCGGCGCTGTCGTTGACGTCCAATTGCACGGCGTTAAAGCCTGCGGCGGACAAACCGGCGACATCTTCCGCGCGGCGAGCGCTGGCCCACACGTCGTAGCCGGCGGTCTTGAAGGCATCGGCGAGGGCGCGGCCGATACCGCTGGAGCAACCGGTGATGAGTACGTTGGGCATGGGTCAGTCCTTTGTCAGTCCGAGAAACTGCCTTGCAGGTGCTCGGCACGAAATTCCAGGGTTTGCGGGCGGTAGCCGGGGCGTAAAGGCGGTGTGGGCAGGCAGTCGTCCCAGGTGGCGCCGGCCTGCAACTCACCTGGGCCGCGGTAGCGTGGGGCAGCGTAGACGTTGTCGGCGAGGTTGACTGTGTCGCCCGGCGCATAGGCGGCGACGCGCCAACGCAGCTCGGTGAGGGGCACGTCGTTGCCGTTGTTCAGGGTCAGTTTGAGTGGGCGGTCGGCCGGGCATTCTTCTGGGGCGTAGGTGATGCGCAGTTCCAGGCGGGCCAGTTGTGAGGCTTCGCGGTTATCCAGCCACACCACCCAGATCGCTATGAGCCCGAGGCCGACAGCGGCGGCCAGCGACACGGGCAAGGCTCTGGCCGGGTAGCGCAGTAGCAGGATCAGCCAAGTGATGATCAGTAGAACGCCAAAGAACATGGTGACAGTCTCATATGCGGATAAAACATCCTACTCGCGCGATGGCCTGGATGCCTATCGCAGGATCGGTTTTCCTTTATGAGGAACCTAACAACGCGTTTTTTCCACAGAGCCAACATAGGGAAATACGGTTTATCCAGGACGATATCAACGCAGTCTGATCAAGTGAGATGAATAATGACTATCGCAGCCCTTCTTGCGCCCGCGGTCACCTCAGCCCTCGCCTCGGTGGTGACCTCTCTCATCACTGCTCAGCGAGCACCAACGCCGAACGATGCTGGCGCGTCCACACACAAGAACGTAGAACCGAGTTCACGTCCGCCTGGCCGGATGCAGAATCACAAGCTTACAAACCTGGGGCAGACCCTGTTGCAAGCGCCTTCAACGGAACTACGCGATAGCGGTATGACTGCCAAGCATGCCAAGGGGTTTGGTATTGCCATGGGCGGCATGGCAGCCCAGGAGGCTGGGCAAAAAATGGCTTCCGGTGGTGGCTCTCTTTCTAAAGCCTTGGGCATAGCCATGGTGGTGGGGGGTAAAGTTGCCCAGTCGTACGGTGCGGATAAATTTGATAAAGCCGGAGCTCATTAACGGTGCTTCATAAAGCCTGCAAGGTCATCCCGTGAAAAGGACAGGTCTGCGGTGTTGCTGCGCAATGGTCTCCAACGGGATATTGCCTGAATTGCGCAGAGAATGCCGCCGAACCTGATCCTGCAGGGCAGGTGTTTATTTCCTTCATACAGGAACCGGTTTGGAATATTTTCCCACAGAGTTTGAGCATGGAAACGCACGCTGAACTATGAAGGAATCCGACCGTATTCTTATGAAGTGAGATGCCCTATGACGGTTTCAAATACCCTTGCCCCTACGCAGACTGCTTTCGTAGCACCCGCCTCCGCACCTGCGCCTACCGCGCAAGTATCCATCAACCCAGCGCAATACGAAGGAGGCGCCGCGTCGTCTTTGCCCCGCATGCAAGGTATGGGGCTCACGAACTTGCGGCAAACGCTGATGCAGGGTGTCAGCAACCACGTCAGTGCGCGCATGCCTACCGCGCTTAATATCAAACCTGAGGACAAGGAAAAGACGAAAGGGGCTGTTATCACCCTGGGCGGTTCAATGGCGCAGGGCATCGGAAAGAGGCTGGTCAACAGCGGTGGCGTTACCGGGAAGCTATTGGGCGGGGCCTTGGTCTGGGGAGGCAGGGCGGCTGAGGAGATTGGCAAGGACAGATACAGTAGCGCGGGCTCAAGCAGCAACAGTAGCGGTACTTATAACGCCTACTCCCCGTCGGCCTGGGGGGCCCCGTCGACGTCAAAGTAAGCGGGCGTTGAAGTAAAAAAGCCCCCACCCAACCCACTGCGGATAGGGGACGCAATGGGCTGGGTGAGGGCTTCTTGTACGACTGTTTTACTGCGCGATAGTTTTCACCGAAACGCCACGTTCAACCGGTGTCGAGCGACCGTAGATATCTTCAAAGCGTTCGATATCGTCTTCGCCCAAATAACTACCCGATTGCACTTCGATGATCTCCAACGGGATCTTGCCCGGGTTGCGCAAGCGATGCACCGAGGCGATCGGGATGTAGGTGGACTGGTTCTCCGTGAGCAGGAACACGTTCTCGTCACAGGTGACTTCGGCCGTGCCGCTGACCACGATCCAGTGTTCGGCGCGGTGGTGGTGCATCTGCAGGGACAAGCAGGCGCCCGGCTTGACCGAGATGTGCTTGACCTGGAAACGCCCGCCCATGTCCACCGAGTCGTAGGAGCCCCACGGACGATAGACTTCACAGTGGTTCTGGGTTTCGCTGCGGCCCTGGTCGTTGAGGGTCGAGACCATCTGCTTGACGCCCTGGACCTTGTCCTTGTGGGCAATCATCATCGCGTCTTTGGTTTCCACCACCACGATGTTGTCCAGGCCGATCACCGACACCAGTTTGCCGTTGCCGTGGATCATGCAGTTGCGGCTGTCCTGGATGACCACGTCCCCTTTGCTGACGTTACCGTGGATGTCCTTGTCGTTGACGGCCCACAGCGAGGCCCAGCAACCCACGTCGCTCCAACCGGCACTCAGCGGCACCACGCAGGCACGCTGGGTTTTTTCCATCACGGCGTAGTCGATGGAGTTGTCCGGGCAGCAAGCGAAGGTGGCATCGTCCAACGTCACGGTGTCGGCGGTCTGTTCACTGCGCTCCAGGGTCAGCACGCAGGTGTCGTAGATGTCCGGATCGTGCTTTTTCAGCTCTTCGAGGAAGCGGCTGGCGCGGAACAGGAACATGCCGCTGTTCCAGAAATAACCGCCGCTTTTGACGAACTCGACGGCGCGTTTTTCATCCGGCTTTTCCACGAACTGCTGCACGCGGCTCACGCCTTCCGGCAGCAGCGAATCGTTGGTGGACTTGATGTAGCCATAACCGGTTTCCGGACGGGTCGCCGGCACGCCGAACAACACCATCTCGCCGCGTTCAGCGGCCACGGTGGCCAGGGCCAGGGCGCGTTGCAGGGCTTTCTGGTCGTCGATCACGTGGTCGGCCGGCAGCACCAGCATCAGCTCGTCGCGGCCTTCATTGACCAGCATCATTGCCGTCAGGGCCACGGCCGGCGCGGTGTTGCGCCCGAAGGGTTCCATAAGGATGCGTTGGCATTCCAGTTTACGGTTGGCCAATTGCTCGTTGACGATAAAACGGTGGTCCTTGTTGCAGACCACGATCGGGGTGTCCATGCCTTCGAACACCAGACGTTCCAGGGTTTGCTGGAACAGCGTGTGCTCGCCGGTCAGGGCCAGGAATTGTTTCGGGAACTGTTTACGCGAAAGCGGCCAAAGACGTGAGCCGCTACCACCGGAGAGGATTACTGGGATCATGTGTTTCTCCTTGAATCAATTTGGGTCAGAGCTACGAAGGTTTGTCGTTTCACTCTTGTTTTTGTCTCGGTCCTTGTGGGAGCCGGCTTGCCTGCGATGCAGGCGACTCGGTCTGTCAGTGACACCGAGGTGATGCCATCGCGGGCAAGCCCGGCTCCCACAGGAAAATAGTTAGCGGGTCGATACCGGGCGTTTTACCCAGACTGGCGAAATGCTCGAACCCGAACCGGTCACGTACAGCACCGCGGCCTCACCGCGTTCCAGGGCCACCGGCTTCACGTCGCCGACTTTTTTGTCGCCGTCATACAGTGCCAGGCTCACCTTCACCGGGTTGATCTCGCGCTCGCCACGGCCTTTGGCAGCCACCGACTTGACCACGTCGGTCTTGCCGTCAGCGGTTTTCAGGGTCAGGGCCTTGTCGCTGAGGTTCTGCACGCGCACCAGGGATTTCTGCTTGTTCTTGAACGGTGGTTCTTCGATCAGCTGAGGCTGGCCGCTGCTGTTGTTGACCAAGGTGTAGTAGTGATCGGCGGCGAGTTTGACCGGCACGGTCTGGCTGCCGATCTTGGCGCTGTAGTCACCACCCGGCATGAAGCTGAAGTCGCTGCTGGCCAGCGGGGCCACTTCACTGAGGTTGGTGCTGCCAACCGTCGCGCTGACTTCCTGGTTGGAGGCGTTGTAGACGCGCACGAAGCTTGAGCCTTTCGGTGCGACAGGGCCGTACAAGGCAGCGTCACCGGCGAAGGCGGACAGGGATACCACGCTCATACCGGCAGCCAGGGCCAGAGTCTTAGCGAGACGACGCGGAGTAGTAGTGAAAGTCATGTGAGTTACCTCTCTTTCAGTTTTGCGCCCGGTCGGGCGTCTCGGATTTTTGATGGTTAACGGGTGTATTCAGTGCCATGTTCTGTTGGCGCGAACCGGCTTGTTTAAGCTGCGCAACCCACGAGGGGTCGGCATCACCGATTTCGTTGTTCACGGGCAGATAACGTTCAGGAAACTCCCAGATCAGCACCTGAGGCGGGTTGTTCTTGAAGTCATCGCTTTTGAGGTAGCTGAGCATCGGCAGGATCGGGCCATGGCCGTCTTCGGCGTAGCTGATCACGTCGCTGCCTAGGGCTTGCTTGAGGGCGCCGACGAAGTTCCAGTTAGGGTTGGCGCTGTAGCTGGTGCCCACCAGTGCCACTGGGGTTTCGCTGTCGCTGAACAGCGCGTCGTCGCCTTTGGTTTCGGCCAGGTGCGTCACGCGTTTTTCCAGCGGCTCTTTAGGCGGCATCAGGTTTTCGAACAGCGGGTCCAGCGGCAGGAATAGACGCAGGTCGCCTTTGTGCGGTTCGGTCTTCTCCGCTTCGGTGACAAAGCGCTGTGGCTCACCGTTGAGCGGCGTCTTGTCGGCGATGGTCTTGGCCAACTGCTTGGCGGCGATTTCAGCACCGTCCGGGGTCCAGTGAGTGTCGGTACGCAGGAACACTTGCTTGCCGCCGAGCTTGGCCTGTTGCAGCGGGCCGAGCAGGTCCGGGGCGATGATCTTGTCGGCAGCGACACGGGCATGGAAGTCCTGGTACAGGTTGGCGTGGATGCTGGCCGGTTTGACCTCACCCAAGTGTTCAGGGTACAGGCGCACCTTGGCCGGCACGATTGCCATCACCAGCTGAATGCCTTGGGCTTTGAGCTTCTGGCGTACGCCTTCGACCAGCGCGTAGTTGCCTTCAAGGTTCTGGTCTTCGTTGACGGCAGGGTTGAACTCCTCGTCGCTGTAGAGCCAGTGATCGCGGCCCAGCACCACGCCAGGGCGGCCTTCGTTGAACAGCTTGTAGTCCAGTGCCGCCCAGAGGTTGGTGCCCAATCGCTTGATCGGGAACTCCTCGTCGTAGTGGGTTTCGACGGCCTTGGTCCAGCGACCGTTGAGCACGGTCGCGTCGGCATTGGTGCTGAAGCCGAAGAAACTGCGCAGTGACCAGGCGCCCAGGGCTAGCAGCAGCACCAGGAACAGGCCGATATAGAGGACGCGCAATGATCGGGTCATGGTCGGCTCCCTCAAAATTGGAAGTAAAGGAACGGCGAGAAACTCTGCGCCGACAGTTTGAGAATCGACGCCACGAACAGCAGCAGCACTGCAGCGCGCATGGCGTAGCGTGGCCAGTCAGCGGTCCAGTAGGCCGGTTGCACGGCGGCATCCTGGCCAACGGTGAAGCCTGGCTCGTGGATGCTGCCGGGGTTGTCGCCCGGTACGGCCTTGATCAGGCTCGGATCGGCTGGTTTGGTTTTCTCGGCAGGGCGGTTGGTGTAGAAGTCGCGAAGGCCAAAGAACGCCAATGTTGCGTACGCCACCACCAGGGTTGCCACTTGCAGGCCGGTGAGGTTGGCGCGGTTGAGTTCCGAGAGCGACCACTCGCCAAAGCTGAACATTGCACCGTACATACGGCCGGCGACGTGCAGGTTTTCGGCGCGGAAGATCACCCAGCCCATCACCACCAGCAGGAAGGTAAAGGCCCAACGCACGGGGTTGAAGCTGCGCGGCGAGGTGTTGAGGCCGATGGCTTTTTCAATCGCCAGCCACATGCCATGCCAGGCGCCCCACACGATGTAAGTGATGTTCGCACCGTGCCACAGGCCACCGAGCAGCATGGTCAGGAACAGGTTGCGGTAAGTGGTCAGCGTGCCTTTACGGTTGCCGCCCAGGGTGATGTACAGGTAGTCACGCAGCCAGGTGGAAAGGCTGATGTGCCAGCGACGCCAGAACTCGGTGATCGACTGGCTGATGTACGGCTGCTTGAAGTTTTCCATGAAGCGGAAACCCATCATCAAGCCCAGGCCGATGGCCATGTCGCTGTAGCCGGAGAAGTCGAAGTACAGCTGCGCGGTATAGGCCAGCGCGCCCAACCAGGCATCGCCGGTCGTCGGGTTTTGCAGGGCGAAGCAATGGTCGGCCACCACCGCCAGGGTGTCGGCGATGAAGACCTTCTTGATGAAACCCTGCATGAACCGCGTGCAGCCCTCGGAGAACTTGTCGAGGGTGTGGGTGCGGTTGTTGAACTGGTCGGCCAGGTCGCGGAAACGCAACACCGGGCCGGCAATCAGGTGCGGGAAAATCGCCACGAACGCCGCAAAGTCGATCAGGTTGCGGGTCGCCGGGGTATCGCCACGGTACACGTCGATGATGTAGCTGATGGACTCGAAGATGTAGAACGAGATACCGATCGGCAACAGCACGTGGGTCAGGATGAACGGCTCAAGGCCCGCCGACTTCATCATCACGTTGATGCTGTCGACGCCGAAGTTGGCGTACTTGAAGTAGCCGAGGATGCACAGGTCGACCACCACGCCTAACAGCAGCCAGCGTTGAGCCGGCTTGGTGCGCACGCCGGCTGCACCGACTTTAAGGCCGATCCAGTAGTTCCACAGCGTCACAGCGGCGAACAGCGCCAGGAAGTCCACTCGCCACCAGGCGTAGAACACGTAGCTGGCCAACAGCAGCAGCAGGTTGCGATAGCGTTGCCCGCTCAAATAGTACAAGCCGAGAAAGATCGGCAAGAACAGAAACAGGAACACATTGGACGAGAAAACCATCCCGATCTCTCCATGTTTAACCAACAGTCAAGGGCCAGAGCCCCCCCAAACCCCCCACGAAAAGACGGGGAGGGCGGTACTACATTCCTACTGACGAAACCGACTCAAACTGTGGGAGGGGGCAAGCCCCCTCCCACATTTTTTACCGTGTTTCGTCAGGAACCTTTGTTGCCCTTTTCATGCGTCGGGTCGTAGACCTTGGTCAGGTCACCCCCGAGGCGGAAGGTCTTGAACGGCTGCATCCCGTGCTTGCGCTCGATCACATCCGGGGCGCAGGTGTAGAGGGTGCAGAAGGGCTCAAGCCAGGCGTATTTCATGTCTTCCTTGAGGTCTTTCATGTCCTGCTCTTTGCCGTTCTTCTTCTCGAAGATCTCCGGGTCTTTCACCCCGGCCAGCACTTTGTCGCCCAGGCGTTTGAGCGCGCTGTTGTTTTCCTGGCGCAGGTCCACACCGTTGACCAGGGCAAAACTGGCGATCATCGACAGCGGCGGCAGGGCGTAGTTGTGGTACGACAGCGCCCGTTGCTGACGCTTCAGCTCGTTCGGCAGGAAGCCCTGGTCATCGACCTGGTTCACGCCGACCTTGTATTCCTTGACGGCCCAATCAAACAGGTCGCGGCGGTTGGTGGCGACGGACGTTGCCATCACCGACCAGGCGGCCCAGTAGGAGTGGTTGTTGGTTTTTTCCAGCGGCAGGTTGTCCCAATCGCTCACCACCTGATCGGCCAGTTTGTTGAACCAGGCTTCGATCAGCTGCGATTCCTGCTGGTGGTTGGCCAGCGGGTGCGAGTCAGAGAACTTCAGGCGCACATAGGCCGAAGCCATGCTGCCCAGTGCCCATTTGCGCATGGATTTGCCGGTGTGGTTGAAGTCCTTGGACATCAACGCGTCGGCCTTGGCCCAGCTCGTAAGCCAATTCAAGGTGCATTCCAGCTGCTCCGGACGACCGTCGCGCATGAACTGCATCACGCGCTTGCTGGTGTCTTTTTCCAGCTTGGTGATGTCGGCGGTGCTGTCGCGAAAGGCTTTTTCGGATTGCACGTTCAGCGTGGAACGGGCCTTGTCCGAGCCTTCGTACTTGCTGCGAAATTGCAGCGAGCCGGTGTACGGCGGCGGCATGGCGTCGCAGTCATTCTTGAAGTCGCCGGTCTTGAACGCTTCCACCGGGGCGAAATACCCCTGGGGTGGACGCAGTGGCGCGGCGGCGTTGACTGAGCCGGCGAACATCGCCAGGCCCAGCAGCGTTGGAATCAATAACTTCTGCATAGGTAACCTCATTGCCCGGCAGCAGCGGTCTGTTGACCGCCCGCCGGGAATACGTTGCGTGTGCAAATTTTCGCTTCGACTTTCTGCGCGGCAGCGCCCGCTTCGGGGCCCTGCACTTCCACGGCCAGCAAGTTCTGCGAGGCCCAGTCTTCATCGGTGCGCAGTTCAAAGGCGAAACGCCCGTCTGTATCGGATGTTTCGGGTTTCTCGATCTTGATGTCCTCGTGGCGCCCGTTCATGTACCAGAGGGTGGCTTGCAAGGTTTTCACCGACGGATCGGCGAAGCGGATATCAACCTGATGGTTGGCGTTGCGCAGGTCTTTGTTCGAACTGTTAACCAGCAATTCGTTCTTGCCGGGTTTCAATGTGGTGCTGGCGCTCATCTGCGCGGTCTTGCCTTCGCAGCCGTTGTCCAGCAGCGCCATCATCTGGCGGTAGATGGTTTCCTGGTCGAGGCGATACAGCGGCGAGAATTCCCAGATGAGAATTTTCGGCGGGCTCTTCTGGAATTCGTCGCTGCCCAGGTACTGGATCATCGAACCTTCCAGGCCACCGCCAGGGAAGGCGACGTTGAGGATGTCGGCACCGATTTCCTCTTCCAGGAAGCCGGCGAAGTTGTAGTTCTTGCCACTGTGGCTGGTGCCGACCAAGGTGATCTGCGGGTTGCCCGAATCGCTGAACAGGTCGCCGTCGCCCGCTTCGCCCTTGGGCTCGGTGGTGAACTGGTCCATGTACTGGATCGCGTAGCTGGTACCGCAGAGTTGCCCGGCCATGTTGTGCAAGGTGCCGGTCTTGCCCATGCGCCCGGAGCGCTTGGTCTCGAATTCGCGCTTGGGAATCTCGGCGTACTCAGGCATTTGCTTAACCTTGGCCGCGACGATTTTCGCGGTGCGCTGGGCGCCGTACGGGGTCCAGTGCTGGTCGCCGCGGAAGTAGAAATCGTGGGCCGGCAATTCGTCCGGAAGCTGCTCGTTGGTCAACGGCGACAGGTCCGGCACCACGTAGCCCATCTTGGCGAAACGGCCAAGCATGGTCTTGTAGTTGCCCAACGCCTTGTCGAAATCGAACTTGGCCTTTTCTTCCGGGTTGAGTTTGTTGCGGTTCACCAGGCCACGGGTCGGCTGGTAGACCACCACCAGTTCCACGCCCTTGGCCTTGAACGCATCGTGCAACTGCTGCATGCGCTTATAGCCGGACGGGGTGGTGTCGAATTCGGTGCGCAGGTCTTCCTGGGTACGGAAAAGCCAGTCGCCCTGGGCCTGTACCAGGGTGGTGAAGTTCTGCTGGTAACGCGTGGTGTAGTTCTTCGCGTCGTGGGCGGCCGGGCACAGGCTGCAACACGGTTCGGCGGTGAAGGTCGGCGCCTTGATTTCGTCGGCGCGCACGCCCTGGCTGGCCGCGAGCAGGCCGAGGGTCAGACCCGAGAGGCTCAGCAATTTGATCATGTGTGGGTGCATAAGGGTCATCCTCAGTCCTGCAATTCGGTCTGGCGTTCGACAGGGTCGATCAGCACGGCTTTCTGCTGGCGCACCAACAGGTCGAGAATCTCTTCCTGGCGATCGCCCAGCACGCCGTTGAAGCTGATGCCGCTGGATTTGGTCGGCGCCAGCATCGACACGCGGTACAACTCGACACTCAACGGCGAGTCGATGGACAACGGCCCGCTGCCGTTACCCGCCAGTTCACCGCCGACCACGATCAGCGAGACCTTGGCGTCGAACGGGTCGAGGGCGATGTCGCGGTCGGTGTCGGTCAAGTCCTTGATGTGGCCGTAGAGGCCGGTCAGGCCGTTGGCCATCGATGTGTTTTCGTACAGCTTGATGTTGACGCTGTTACGCACGCGGATACCGTGGCGACGGTTGGCAATCACCTTGTTGCCCCACAGCAGGTTGTCGCCGCTCTCATAGAGCGTGATGCCGTCGGTGTGGTTGCGGTAAAACTCGTTGTCGGCGACGAAGTTGTTGACGCTGTTACGGTCGAGTACCAGGCCCGACAGCTTGTTGTCGTAGCTGCGGTTATTGAAGATGAAGCTGTCGTTCACTTCCCGGGAAATGATGATGCCGTGCTTCTTCTTGGTGCCGTAGACGGTGTTGTCCGCGATGATCAGGCCGTGGGAACGGTCGTGGGGGTCAATGCCGTAGACGATGTTGTCTTTGTAGGTATTGCCCTTGATCACAAAGCCTGTGGTCTCGTAGCAGTAGAAGCCGTACCACATGTCCGAGAACTCGGAGTCGATGATCCAGCCCGTCGGCTCAGGGCGCTTGAGCACCTTGGCCATGTTCGGCGTGTACTGGGAAATACTCACCCCGTACGACTTACTGTTGGCGTAGCCGAAACTGGCCATCTTGGTGTTGGAGATGTAGGTCTCGGTACCGCCCCAGGCCAGCAGGAACGGGCGGAATTCCTTGGGTGACTTGTACAGCGCCGGGCCGTTGGCCTTTTCGCTCCAGCCGGTGACTTTGGTGTCACGCACAAACAGCTGGCCGTCGTTGATCAGGAACGAACCGGCTTCCTGGGACAGGCGCAGCTCTTGGGTTTTCTTGTCGATTTCCAGGATGCCCTTGCGTCCGACCACGATCGGCAGCTTGGCCAGGAACACACCCGGCGAGGTTTCGCTCAGGTACTGCTTAGGCACTTTGCCGAGCAAGTCCTTGAGGTTCATGTAGCCGTCGTCGATGAAGATCGCCTGGGGAATGCCGTGCTGGCGCACCACCCATTCAGCCATCTTGTTGTCACCGCCGATGAAGTCCTTGAGGGCGTCTTCCTGCATCATGCGGCGGATGCTGATTTTGCCCGGCTTGGCGCGCACGATTTTCTTTTCCATCGCCGCGTCGGTGTAGCCCGACAGGTCGGGCAGGGCCGGCTTGGCCATTTCCAGCGGCGCGGTCGGCGGGCTGGAGATGGTGTAGGTCTTGGCCTGTTGCAGTTCTTTGGCGATGGTCGGCGCTTTAGCCTGCGGCGCGACATCGGCCATGGCAGCACCGCTTGCCAGCAGCATCGCTGCCGCCAGCATGGCCGAGCCTTTGAGGGCTTGAGGGTTCATTGCGCAGGCTCCCATCAGAATTTCCAGATCACGTCGACAAACGCGCGGTGCATGTACGAGTCGACCTGGCTGCCATAGGCATCACCCGGCTTGAACACACCCGCCCGGAAGCGCACCAGGGCCGACGGTTCGTCGATCGACTGGCTGAGCGCGGCCGGCAGCAGGCCTTTCTTGAAGTACTTGGTGACCACCAGGTCCATCTCCTGGCCCAGGTCTTTCTTGCCGTCTTCAAGCGGCAGGGAAGTGCTGGACAGGATCGCGCCGGTCACGTCGTCGGTATTGTTCTGCACGGCGTCGATACCGTTGCTGCCCACCGGCTTGTTGCCGTCGACACGCCAGAACTTGTGGTACACCAGGCTGGCGTCGTAGTCCTCGCGCAGCTGCCAGGAACCGAACAGGCTCATGGACTGCATGTTGTTCATCTCGCCGCGAAACGCTTCGCCGAAACGGTGCAGGCGGGATTGGGTGCCGGTGAAGTTCGAACGGTTGCTTTGCAGGCCGTTCTGCTCGTATTCGGCACTGGCGCGGGCGTAGGCCGCACCCACTTGCCATTGAGGGTCCAGACGCAAGCGGATACCCAGATCGGTAGCCCAGCCACTGACGTCATCGCTGCGCTTGGCCTCTGTCGGGCGGGTGCCGTCGGCGTTCAAGGCATTGACCGAATCGCGGTCGCCTCTCATGCCGGTGACGCTGGCCCAGTAATTGACCGTGTTGGTGTTGCGCCAGTTGTAGGCGTCGCTGTTGGCTTCGATGCCGAGCCAGGTCAGGTCGCCGTTCTCGCGTTTGTCCAGCGAGTCGGTGGGCACGCCGGGTTCCGGGAAGTCGAGCTTGCCGTTGTCATGGGTGTGGTGACCACGCAGGCCGATCCACTGGCCGGGCGTCCACTGGTAGGCGGCGTCAGCGTAGAGGTGCTGGCGATCCTTGTCCTTGGGCGACAGTTCCTTGAGGTCGGTGCGGTATTCGCTGAAGCGTTCAGCGACGCCGACATTGGCCTTGAGCAGGGTGGTGTCGAAGGTCCAGTTCAGCGCCTCGATGTTGGTGTCGCGCCATTGGCCGTCGTCATTGCGCAGGCGTTGGCGACCCAGCTTGAGGATCTCGCCGGGGTAGGGCGTGAAGCCGCTGTAGCCGACCCAGAATTCGCGCATGGCCAAGTAGTTTTTCTTGGTCTTGCGGTCGTCGTTGGTGGTCTGCTGGTTTTCGTCATCCGCCGATTGTTGCAGGGTGTCGGTCTCGATGATGTCGCTCGACACCACTGCCTGGCCCATGGCGTAGGCGCTCCACGCGCCGCTTTCGCCGTAGATCCACGGGCGCAGGTCGAGGCCGATGCCGTTGACGTCGCCGCCTTTCTGCGTGCCGAGGTCACGGTCATCTTCGGACTGTGCGGTGGCTTTGACTTCCAGGCCGAAGTTCTTCGCTTCGGTCAGTGCGGCCAGGGTCGGGCACGACCACAGCAAGGCGAAGGTCAGGCCGATGCCGGCTTTGACGAATGGGTTGAGCTTCATAGGGATTCCTCGCCGTCTTCTTCTTCCAGGGCGTGCAGTTGCAGCGTGCTCTGGGCCAGGGTGCCGCGGGTGGCCAGTTCCTGTTGCACCAGGCGTTGGCCTTGAGCGCGTTGCTCAGGCGTCAGCGGTGCTTCCAGCTGCGTGGCCAAGTCATTGGCCTCTGGCGTGTCCTGGGCTTTAGCCAATTGGCTGAAGACATAGGCATTCAATGGGTCGGGCTTGGTGCCCTTGCCTTGGGAAAACAACTGGGCGATGGCGAAGTCGGCGCTGTTCTGGCCGTTGCGCGCAGCGGTCAGCAAGTGATCCAGGGCTTTTTGCGAGTAGACCTGGCCCAAGTAGCCACGGCGGTAGATCTGGCCGAGGTAGTAATCGGCGGCCACTTCGCGGCCCACGGCTTTCTGGAAATGCGCTTCGGCCGCCTTGGCGTCCGCCGGCACCCACTTGCCTTCGTAGTAGAGCTTGCCCAGCAACAGTTCGGCGCGCGGCTGGTCGGCGGCGCGGCCGTTGTCCAGGTACTTCATCATCTGGTCGACGTCGCCCAATTCTGGGAAGTCGTAGAGCAGTTGCGCCAGGCTGACCCAGGAAGCCGGGTAGCCAGGGGCGATTTTTTCCAGCAGGGCCTGGGCGGTTTTCTCGTCAGGCTTGCCCAGGGAGGCGTCGCCCAACACACGGGCTACGCTGTCCACGCGTTGTGCGGTGACGGTGCCACGGCTGTAACCGGCTTCCATCTGCTTGAGCAGTTCGGCCTGTTTTTCGGGCTCGGCTTTTTTCTGGTAGACGGTGGCCAGCTCGACGTAGCAGATGTCGGTGGTGTTCAGCGCGGCTTTACAGATGCGCTCGACATCATCCAGATGCTGGTCGTAGGTGTCCTGGGTGCGATACAGCAGCACCTGCGCCAGGCCGGCTTCCGGGTAACCCGCGGCCTGCCATTTGCTGATCTGTTGCTGGGCATTCACGTTCGGAAAGCTGTGCGGGTATTGCAGGTACAGCATCGCCAGCGGGATTAGCGTGTTGCCTTCGCCATTGGCGAAGGCTTTTTTCAGCAGGCCTTCGGCTTCATGGTGTTCGGCTTCGGTGCTGCCTGGCTTGGCCACCAGAAGGCGACCGAGACGTGCCTGGGCGCGGGGCGAGGTGTCCGCCGCCGCACGGTAAGTGGCTTCAGCCTGTTTGATTTGCGCCGGATCGCGGGTGCCGACCTGGATATCGGCCAGGCCCACTTGGGCCTCGCTGTAACCCAGGTCTGCCAGTTGCTGGTAATTCTGCTGCGCGGTGACGGTGTCGCCACGCTTGAGCGCTTCATTGGCCAGGCGTTGGTCGGGCAGGCCGGCGCAACCGGCGAGGCTGACTGCGAGTGCCAGCAACGCTACTGAACCCAAGTGGCAACTGCTTTTGTGGCGAGGGAGCTTGCTCCCGCTGGGGTGCGTAGCGCCCCCAAAAGCCGGCTCCAGCTGCGCTGTCGAACGGGAGCAAGCGCCCTCGCCACAGCAAGCTCGCTCCCGCAGGGATTGCGGCGTGTTTGGGATAGTCATCACAGGCATGTCCTCGCTTACAGACCGTGGGCCATGGCTTTATCGATCAGCCAGTTCAGCGATGGGCCACGGTCGCTGATCACTTCGACCGGGCGGCCGGCGTAGGTGCTGTCCAGTGGTGCGTCAGGTTTGATCTGTACGCGGATGTCGGAGGACAGGTCGGCGCTGTTCAGGCTGGTGCTGCTGACGATGGTGCCGGTGCGCAGCTGTTCTTCGTCGGCCACCTGGAAGCTCACGGGTGTACCTGGGCGAACGTCAGCGAACTGACGGTAGGTGAAGCGTGCTTCAACATTGGCCTGGGCGCCGCGCGGCACCAGTTGGAAGATCACGTCGCCTTTGCTGGCGTACTGACCGTCGGCGACCAGTTGCTGGGCAACGATGCAGTCGCACGGCGACGTCAGGGTGCCAGTCATTTGCTTGCCGAACAGCTCCTCAACCTTGGCCGGTTGCAGTTGGTCTTCGTCCAAGTGGCCCTTGAGCACATCGAGCATGCTGGTGCTGAAGGTCGCCAGCGGCGCGCCTTTGGCGGCGATTGCGTCACCTTTGAGCAAGCTTTGCACGGTGCCGTCGCGCGGCATCGTTACGTTCATGCCGGGCACGCTCACCAGGCCAGCCTGTGCGTGGCTGACGAAATACATGCCATACACCGACTTGAAGACAAAGCCGAACGCCGCCAGGCCCACCAGGAAGATCGCCAGGCTGAACGTCACGGCGCGCAGGCGGCCGAAGGCGCTCATGTTGCTGCCGCTGTCCTTGACCTTGCGCGCCTTGGTGAAGTTGTCGCGCTGCAGGGTCGCCAGCACGTCGCCCATGGTCACGATGTCACCGGACAGGTGCGAAGTGATCAGGTGGCGCAGGGTGGAAATATCCTGGGCGTCGAGGTTCTGGAACTGGCAACCGGTGCGGCCGGTCTGGCGATCGTAGGAGCGAATCTGCAGCTCCACGTCCATCGCCAGGCCGAGGTTATCGATGACGAACTGCAGGCGACCCTTGTGCACTTCACCGATGGTCAGCGGTTGGGTGGCGGTGAACGCCAGGCCGCCGGCGGAGAGGTCGATCACCCGTGCTTCGGTCTGGGTGCGGTCAGTGTTGAAGAAGCGCAGCTTGGCCGGGATTTTGACACGGGCGTGCTGGCGCTGGGCTTCGGATTCGTGGACTACGTTGGCATTTACTGGACTGTTCATCAGGGCATTTCCTAGAGTTAATTCAGGCTTGGCAGGGTCAGACCATCATCAGCAACACGGCAACGAAGATGCTGCCGGCGGAGAAGGTCATGGTCCGAGACGACCAGGTGTTGAACCAACGTTGAAAGCTGGCCAAATCGCGGGTCAGTTTGGTGTCCTGGCGGGTCCAGGACTGTTGATCAAGGCGGAAGAACACGTAGATCTTCACCAACGCGCCCATGATCTGGTTGTAATAGAGAATCATCGGGTACGCCGGGCCGATCGTGTGGCCGGAGCACGACAGCAGCAGGGTCAGGATCAGGCGAGTGATGCCGATCCACAGCAGGTAGGCGAGGATGAACGCGCCGCCGTACTTGAAGGTGGCGATGATCGCCACGGTCAGGCCGAGCAGGGAGGTCCACATCGACACGCGCTGGTCGAACAGCACCACGCTCGTGAACAGGCCGAGGCGGCGCACACCCAGGCCCAGGGCACGGGAGTTCTGGCGCAGGTTGTTGCCGTACCAGCGGAACATCAGCTTGCGGCTGGCCTTGATAAAGCTCTTTTCCGGTGGGTGTTCCACGGTGTTGATCGCTGCATCCGGCACGTAGAAGGTGTCGTAGCCCAGGCGCATCAGGCTGAACCAGCTGGATTTGTCATCACCGGTGAGGAATTTGAAGCGGCCCAGGCGCCAGTGTTGCAGCGAGTCGCTTTCCACGTCGGCGATAAAGCCTGGGTCGGTGACGACGCTGGCACGGAACACCGACATACGACCGGTCATGGTCAGTACGCGCTTGGACAGGGCCATGGAGCACATGTTGATGTGGCGTTGGGCGAAGCGTAGTTTGTGCCACTCGCTCATGATGTAGCCGCCGCGTACTTCGCAGAACTCGTTGGTGGTCAGGCCACCGACATTGCCGAACAGCTGGAACCACGGCACGGTCTTGCGCACGACGCCTTCGGCGAGCACGGTGTCGCCGTCGATCACCGCAACCACGGCACGGTCGTCCGGCAGGTGGCGGGAGATGGCGCGGAAACCGAATGCCAGGCCATCGCGCTTGCCGGTGCCGGCGATACGCACGAAGTCGAGCTTCACATGCTCCGGCGGGTTCATGCGTTCCCACAGGCTCTTCACCAGCAGCTCATCGGACATTTCCACCAGCGAGCAGACCACGGTGGTGGGGAAACCGCATTCGATGGCTTCACGGATCACCGAGCTGTAGACCTGCGCGGTGGTCAGCGCATCGATACGGAAACTGGTGACCATCAGGAACACATGGGACGGGTCGGCAGCCTTGCCCAGCTTGCGCACTTTACGGCGCAGGTGCGGGTAGACCACGTACAGGAACAGCATGCCGCGAAAGAAATGCGTTGCACCCATCGAGTAGCGCCAGATACCGACGGCGCCAATCAGGAAAATAAAATTCTTCGACTCGGAGTCGAACGTACTCGCCGGCAACAACGCGGCGAGACCCATCAGCAGGCTCAGAAAGAACAGCCAGCCGGCGGATTGGAGCAGTACGTGTTTTAACTTGGACATAAGCGTCATCCGAAGGTGAAGAAGGCTCCAGGCTGCAAGCGCTGGGGATTGGTACGCTTGCAGCCCGGAACTTGCCGTTGCTGTTACCAGCAAATGCCTTCGGTGCGGCCGCTGACGCTGGTGGCTGCGGACATGAAGCCCACCAGGTCGACGACTTGCTTGCCGTGCGGTGCGTTATGCGCCAGGGCACGGAACTTCTCATCGCGGTTGCCCAGGATGATCACGTCGGAGTTGTTGATCACGTCATCGAAGTCCGAATTGAGCAGGGACGACACGTGCGGGATCTTGCCTTCGATGTAGTCTTTGTTTGCACCGTGGACACGGGCGTACTCGACGTTGCTGTCGTAGATGCTCAGGTCGTAACCCTTGCCGATCAGCATTTCGGCCAACTCGACCAGCGGGCTTTCGCGCAGGTCATCGGTGCCGGCCTTGAAGCTCAGGCCCAGCAAGGCGATGCGGCGTTTGTCGTGGCTGGAGACGATGTCGAAGGCGTTCTGCACTTGGGACTCGTTGCTGCGCATCAGCGAGTTGAGCAGCGGCGCTTCCACGTCCAGGGAACCTGCGCGGTAAGTCAGGGCGCGCACGTCTTTTGGCAGGCACGAGCCGCCGAACGCGAAGCCTGGGCGCATGTAGTACTGGGACAGGTTGAGGGTCTTGTCCTGGCAGACCACTTCCATCACTTCGCGACCGTCGACGCCGACAGCCTTGGCGATGTTGCCGATCTCGTTGGCGAAGGTGACCTTGGTGGCGTGCCACACGTTGCAGGTGTACTTGATCATTTCGGCGACAGCGATGTCCTTGCGGATGATCGGCGCGTCGAGTTCTTCGTACAGCGACTGCAGGACATCGCCGGAGGCTTTGTCGAATTCGCCGATGACGGTCATCGGTGGCAGGTCGTAGTCGGCGATGGCGGTGGATTCACGCAGGAATTCCGGGTTGACCGCGACACCGAAGTCGACGCCGGCTTTTTTGCCCGAGCAGTCTTCAAGGATCGGGATCACCACGTTGGCCACGGTGCCAGGCAGAACGGTGCTGCGCACGACCACGGTGTGGCGAGTGGCTTTGTCACGCAGGACCAGGCCGATTTCGCGGCACACCGCTTCGATGTAATCCAGTTCCAGGTCGCCGTTTTTCTTGCTTGGCGTGCCGACGCAAATCATCGACAAGTCGGTGTCGCGAATGGCTTCGGCGAAATTGGTCGTGCCGCGCAGCCGGCCGGTTTCGATACCCTGGCTCAACAGTTCGCCCAGACCCGGTTCAACGATTGGCGATTTGCCTGCATTGATCAGGTCAATCTTGTCCTTGGAGATGTCTACGCCGACCACTTCGTGGCCACGGGCAG
Source organism: Pseudomonas fluorescens group sp. (assembly GCF_020093335.1). Taxonomy (NCBI): domain Bacteria; kingdom Pseudomonadati; phylum Pseudomonadota; class Gammaproteobacteria; order Pseudomonadales; family Pseudomonadaceae; genus Pseudomonas; species Pseudomonas fluorescens group sp. The sequence continues at coordinate 183,289 of NZ_JAIOKW010000009.1, forward strand.
ACAGGCAACCGGCACATACTGCGCCAACGTAACCGAGACCAAATATGCTGATGCGCATCGCATTTACCTCTTCGTCATTCAAGACTGTGTTAATCGTGCCTATTAAGGCCGGAGTTCATGTTTGCAAGCGTCACTGATGCCGCGAAAGTTAGGCGAATAGACGCCGACTTACCGCGTACAGGCATGTTAAATAGTGAGTGACTAACTATTGCACTCAAGTTGTGCGCAACTTGGCCTTGTTATTGGGGCTTGCCCTCAAATGCAGCCAGCCTTCCTGGGAGAAGGGCTTGGCGCCAGTGCCGCAGGACCTTGATAGAGGCGTTTAGCCTTTAACTATCAATGCCTTGGGTTTTATCACTGACCCATTAGGGTAAGCACAGCCTTGGCCTATAGTTCGTGGCAATTGATCCTTATCGCCGCTCTCAACTAATCGGTTGGTAATGTGACCACTGAGTCAAAGTTAATGTGACAACTTTGCTACTTCCGTTGGTCCGCCATGTAAGTCATCTCCTACAGGAACAGAGAATTTCGTTACCGGTGGTATGAGCAGTGCTTTAGGACGAAGTTCCAGGCCGCTCATCCTGTTTCCAGAAATTTCTTGAAATATTAGGAAAGATGGCACTGGTAGTATATTGATAGCACTTGCTATTTGGGCCAGTAGTTATAGGGAGTTGGCGCGAAGGGATAGTTTTGTGCCATCAGTGTTTTAAAAAATTGGTGCCACTACGAAAAAAAACGACAAATGTCGAGTGAAAGAATTTTTAGGGAGGTGTCTGAATATTTTTTGACGCCAAAATAATGACGATTTAAGGCGCGGAATGCAGGCAAAAATGTGGGAGGGGGCTTGCCCTTCCCACATTTGATTTTTAGCGTCGATGAGGTCGGAGTAGGGCTTTATTCTGGTGCGTGATCGCGCAAAAACACCAGGTTGTCAGGCTTCGACTGCTCGGCATTGAAGCGATAGCCCTGCACATCGAACTGCTTGAGCTTGGCCGGGTCGTTGATGCGTTCTTCGATCACGAAGCGGCTCATCATGCCCCGGGCCTTTTTGGCGTAGAAACTGATGATCTTGTACTGGCCGTTCTTGAGGTCCTTGAACTCGGTGTTGATGATCCGCGCGTTCAGGGCGGTGCGCTTGACCGCCGAGAAGTACTCGTTGGAGGCCAGGTTGAGCAGCACGTCATCACCTTGTGCGGCCAGCGCTTCATTGAGCCACTCGCTGATGCGGGTGCCCCAGAAGGCGTACAGGTCCTTGCCACGGGCGTTGGGCAGTTTGGTGCCCATCTCCAGGCGGTACGGCATCATCAGGTCCAGCGGGCGCAGCAGGCCGTACAGGCCGGAGAGCATGCGCAGGTGGTCCTGGGCGTAGGTGAAATCGGCGTCGCTGAAGGTGTCGGCATTCAGGCCGGTGTAGACGTCACCCTTGAACGCCAGCAACGCCTGCTTGGCATTGGCCTGGGTGAAGGCGGGCGTCCAACTGCCGAAGCGGGCAGCGTTGAGGCCGCCGATCTTGTCGGATACGTGCATCAATTCGCTGATTTGCGCCGGGCTCAGTTCGCGCAATTGTTCGATCAACTCCTGGGAGTGGTCGAGGTATTGCGGCTGGGTGAAGCGCGGGGTTACCGGCGTTGACTCGAAATCGAGGGTCTTGGCGGGGGAAATCACCATCAGCATGAAGTCGTCTCCTGTAAACGTGGAGGGATTCTAGGGGGTTGGGCGTTTTGACTCCACCTATGATGGCGATAGGCGCGATCCGCTATGATGGCCGGTGACTCTGGAGAGGGAGACCCTGTGTGCGAATAGCGCTTTTGTTGTCGGCTTGCCTGCTTTGCCTGAATGCCCAGGCGGCACCGGTGGATGTAGCCAGCCTGGACCGTGGCACCTGGCCCGAGAAGCTCAGCAGCCCGGCGCTGTTCGATGTGGCTTCACGCGCCGAAATCCTGATGTTCGCTCACAGCCTACTGGCCAGCGAGCGCCAGGATGAAGCCGCGCTCAAGCAGCGCCTGGGCCTGAAGATCATCAACATGGCCGCCATCGACGACCTGCGCCGCCAACTCTGGCAGCGCCTGCTGGAGAACTACACGTTCGCCCAGCAGAGTTGCGAAGTCGACGCCTCGTTCTGCTATCTGGTAGAGAACATGGACGATCTGCTCGAGCAGGCCGGCAAGTTTGAGGTAAGCGAAGACTCCTTCTATATAGGCTGGGCCAATCCCAGCCATGTGTTCCATGAGCGCTACCTGGACGAGTTGTTGCGCAAGGCTGCGCTGTTCCCACAGATCAGCAGCGAGGTCGCACTGTTCGGCGACCATGAGCGCAATGGCAACGAATTCAACGACCGCCTGTTCCTGCTGACCTTCGACGGCGGCCCGGCCCCGGTCAGTGGCAATACCGACTGGCTCACCGATTACCTGCGCAAACAGAAGATGAATGCGACCTTCTTCGCCCTTGGCAGCAGCCTGCAAAACCGTGTGGAACGTAGTTCCGTCGCCGATGTAGAGGCGCTCTATCAAGGTCAGTGCGTTGGCACCCAGGGGTGGCAGTACCGTTCGCACAGTCATTGGGTGGACTGGCAGAGTTCCATCACCCGCAGCGCATCGCTGGCCCAAAACCTGATGCCGGAAAACTACGTGCCGCTGTTCCGGCCGCCCTATGGCCAGCGTCGTGCGGACAGCCAGGGCTTCTTTCAAGCCCAGGGCTTGCAGGTGGCGTTGTGGGACATCGATTCCCAGGACGAACCAGGCAAGCTCAAGGCCGATGAGTCGGCGCAGCGGGTGCTGACGCTGATGTTGCTGTGGCGCAAAGGGGTCATCGTGTTTCACGACACCCAGGACAAGGCGCGGGTGGCTTTGCCGATCTTGTTGCAGGCAACGGCGCAGAGTGGTTTGGGGTGGCAGGACTGCCGGGAGGCTTTTCGCTGAAATGCCCGGCCCTGTTGGGGATGAGGCATTTGTGGGGTGATTTTGTGCGACATTTCAATGCAGGCGGACTTCCGACTTTAACGGGGACCATGGTGCTCGGCTAGTGCTATTCGTCATCCTGAAAAATAAACTTCAAAAAAACGTCAAAGTGCTTTTTTCTGTCATGGGTTTTGCGGTATTACGAAGTCAGATCGCCGAAACCTGCAGCACAGGTGGCGTCTTCCAAGACTCCTCATGTGGGCACTGCGCTTGACGTCACTCAGGTGCAGTCGGTGGTCGAATCGAGGCGCAGCACCGCCCAGGTATTGCGTCGACTGGCTCCCACAAAGGTGACCGAGTATGGATGATCATGGACGTAACCCTTCTTCCGACCAGCCAATCCTTTATGTGCTTGATACCAACGTATTGATCCACGATCCAAACGCACTGCTTAACTTCGAAGAACACCACGTCGCCATTCCGATGATCGTGCTTGAGGAGCTCGACAAACTCAAAAGCGGGCACCACAGCGTGGCTGCCGAGTGCCGCCAGGCCATCCGCTTGATCGACAAGACATTGGGCGAAGCCTCGCCGGAAGACGTCGAGGTCGGCGTCCCGATCCAGCGCGGTAAAAGCGGGCCCAAAGGCTTGCTGTCGATCCTGATGAGCAAGCGCAGCGAGCCCAACAGCCTGCTGCCGGAAAACCTGAACGACAACAAAATCATCAACCAATTGATCGACCTGCACGCACGCGACAAGGACCTGCGCCTGGTGCTGGTGACCAAAGACATCAATATGCGCCTCAAGGCACGAGCGTGTGGGATCGCTGCCGAGGACTACAGTACCGACCAACTGGTCGACGATGTGTCGATGCTCTCCCGCGGTTATCACACCGTAACCGGCTCGTTCTGGGACCTTGTCAGCAAGGTCGAAACCCGTCAGGACCATGGCCGCACCTGGCACCAGGTGCAGCTGATCGACAACCTGCCGGCCGTGCATATCAATGAATTCATCATCGACGAACAAGGCTTCGTGGGTTGGATCAAAGAGATCCAGGTCGACAAGCTGTTGATCCTCGACCTGCATCAGGAACCCCTGTTGCACCAGGAAGCCTGGGGCCTGAAACCGCGTGATATCTACCAGAGCCTGGCGCTGTATGCGCTGCTCGACCCGGACATCCACTTGGTCAACCTGACCGGCGCCGCAGGCTCCGGGAAAACCATCCTCGCCCTGGCTGCCGCTATCGAGCAGACCATGGTGACCAAGCGCTATCGCCGCATCATCGCCACCCGCAGCGTGCAGGGCCTGGACCAGGAAATCGGTTTCCTGCCCGGCACCGAAGCGGAAAAAATGGAGCCGTGGCTGGGGGCGATCACCGACAACCTCGAAGCCTTGCACATGGATGACGAAAACACCCATGGCAGCGTCGACTACATCCTCAGCAAAGTGCCGTTGCAGTTCAAATCCCTCAACTACATCCGAGGTCGCAGCTTCCAGCAAAGCCTGATTTTGATCGATGAATGCCAGAACCTCACGCCGCACCAGATGAAAACCATCATCACCCGTGCCGGCGCCGGTTCCAAAGTGGTGTGCCTGGGCAACCTGGCACAGATCGACACCCCTTACCTGTCCGCGACCAGCTCCGGGCTGACTTACCTGACGGAACGCTTCAAAGACTTCCCCAACGGCGTGCACATCGCGCTGCAAGGGGTGCCTCGTTCGATTCTGGCCGAATACGCCGAATCTCACTTGTAAATACGGTCAGTGTGGGAGGGCACTTGCCCCTCCCACATTTTGATCGGCGATAGGTTTACAATCGGTGCTCCTGATCAGGAGTATCCCTGTGCTGACTCATCTCGATTCCCAAGGTCGCGCCCACATGGTCGACGTCACCGACAAGTCCGTGACGTTCCGTGAGGCGGTGGCCGAAGCGCGCGTGCGCATGTTGCCCGAGACCCTGAAAATGATTGTCGACGGCGCCCACCCCAAGGGCGACGTGTTTGCCGTGGCCCGCATTGCCGGGATCCAGGCCGCGAAAAAAACCAGTGACTTGATTCCCCTCTGCCACCCGCTGATGTTGACCGGCGTCAAGGTCGAACTGAGCGCCGACGGCGCAGACTCGGTGCATATCGTGGCGCGCTGCAAGCTCTCCGGCCAGACCGGCGTGGAAATGGAGGCGTTGACCGCTGCCAGCGTCGCCGCGCTGACGATCTACGACATGTGCAAGGCTGTAGACCGTGGCATGACCATCGAAAGTATTCGCCTGCTGGAAAAACTCGGCGGTAAAAGCGGGCACTTCAAGGCGGACCAGGCATGAGCATCAACGTATTGTTTTTTGCGCGTTACGCAGAGGCTGTGGGCCTTGATTCGCTGGAGATGGAGGGCGAGTTCGCCACCGTCGATGCTGTGCGCCTCGCGCTGGCCAGTGACCCGGAGTTTGCAGTGCTCAACGAGACCAGCCTGATGTGTGCGCGCAACGAAGAGTTGTGCGGCCTCGATGAGCCGGTGCAGGCGGGTGACGAAGTGGCGTTCTTCCCTCCCGTGACTGGAGGCTGACCATGGCCATTCGTGTGCAAGCCCAGGCGTTTGATCCGGGCGTCGAGGTGAATGCCATGCACGCGGCCAATGTCGGCGTGGGCGCGGTGGTGAGCTTTGTCGGCTATGTGCGCGACTTCAATGACGGCCGCGACGTGTCGGGGATGTTCCTGGAGCACTACCCCGGCATGACCGAAAAGGCGTTGGCCAAGATCGCCGTGGAGGCCGAGCAGCGTTGGCCGCTGCTCAAGTTGGAAGTGCTGCACCGCATCGGCGCGCTGGAGCCGGGTGAGCCGATTGTGTTCGTTGCCGCCGCCAGTGCCCATCGCCAGGCCGCGTTTGATGCCTGTGCGTTTGTGATGGACTACCTGAAGACCCGGGCGCCGTTCTGGAAGAAGGAAAACACACCTGAGGGCGCGCGCTGGGTAGAGGGGCGCCACAGCGATCACGCAGCGGCGGATCGCTGGAAATAACCAGCCGAACACCTATCTCAACATCAGCTGAAATCAAATGTGGGAGGGGGCTTGCCCCCGATAACTGTGGCACATTCAACACCTCTGTTGACTGATACACTGCTATCGGGGGCAAGCCCCCTCCCACATTTTTTATCGCATTTCAGCTTACGGGCGTTTGCGCTCTACGGCCCGCAATAAATGTGTCGGAGGGGTTTCGCAACTGATCTTGCGACCCAGCAGCGTTTCGATCGACGGCAGCTGATAGGAGTCATCTTCCCCGGCAAAGCTGATCGACACACCCGCCGCCCCGGCCCGCCCTGTACGGCCAATGCGGTGCACGTAGTCGTCCGGCACTTCCGGCAGGGTGAAGTTGATCACGTGGCTGATGCCGTCGATGTGAATGCCGCGACCCGCTACGTCGGTGGCCACCAGCACACGAATCTTGCCTTCGCGGAAACCTTCCAGGGTCTTGATGCGCTTGTGTTGCGGCACATCGCCGGACAGCTGCGCGGCGTTCACACCATCACGCACCAGGCGCTCCTCGATACGCCGCACTTCGTCCTTGCGGTTGGCGAACACCATCACGCGCTCCCAACCGTTGTCGTTGACCAGGTTGTAGAGCAGCTTGTACTTGTCGGCACCGGCCACGGCGTAGATATGTTGCTCGACGTTCTCGCTGGCGACGTTGAGCGCTTCGATCTCGACGATGGACGGGTCGGTGGTCCACTGCTTGGCGAGGTTCATCACGTCTTCGGTGAAGGTCGCGGAGAACAGCAGGGTCTGGCGCTCGGCCTTCGGTGGGGTCTGGCGAATGATCTGGCGCACTTGCGGGATAAAGCCCATGTCGAGCATGCGATCGGCTTCGTCCAGCACCATCACTTCGACCATGTCCAGGTGCACGTCGCCGCGCTGGTTGAAGTCCAGCAGGCGGCCCGGCGTGGCCACCAGAATGTCGCAGTGACGGGCTTCAAGGTGCTTGAGCTGCTTGTCGAAGTCCATGCCGCCGACGAACGTCATGACGTTGAGGCCGGTGTACTTGGTGAGGTCGGCGGCGTCCTTGGCGATCTGCACCACCAGCTCGCGGGTCGGGGCGATGATCAGTGCGCGCGGCTCACCCATGTAGCGTTCTTTCGGCGGTGGCGTCTGCAGCAGCTGGGTGATGATCGAGATCAGGAAGGCGGCGGTCTTGCCGGTACCGGTCTGGGCGCGACCGATGGCGTCTTTGCCGGCGAGGGTAAAGCCGAGCACCTGCGCCTGGATCGGCGTGCAGTACGGGAAACCCAGGTCCTGGATGGCGTGCATCAGTTCCGGGGCCAGTTTGAAATCGTGGAAGCGGGTCTTGCCTTCCTGGGGCTCGACGACGAAGTCTTCGAGTTTCCATGGGATCACGGGCGGTTTTGGTGCACGTTCACGGCGCGGCTTGGGCGCGACTGGCGCGGGAGCGGCCTCAACCAGCTCTGCCTGTTCAGGCGGCTTCACGGTCGGCTTCTTCGGCGGGGTGACAGGTGCGGTCCGACCTGGCTGCTGACCGTCATTGCGGCTGCCGGGCGTGGGGGTTGGAGCACTGGAATCAGGCGCGAGCGGCTCAGCCTCGCTTTTGCCGAACATCTTCTTAAGTGCTTTGAGCACGGTGATCTCATTAATTGGTTAAGGAATGTACGCCGGCCAGTGTAATGCAAGAATCGGGCGCGGCGTAGTGCGTCTGTCATACGGCTACATAAACGCCGGGTTTCAGCCCAGGCGCGCGGTCAGCCAGGCGCCGATATCGTGTATCTCCTGGGGTAACACTTCGTGGCCCATTGGGTATTCCTGCCATGTCACGGTGACACCACGGCTCTTCAGGTGCTCATACGCCGTGCGACCCATGGCGTTCTGTACCACTTCATCGTACTGGCCGTGCAGACACAGCGTTGGAATGCGCTGCTGGCTGGCAGATAACTCCAGCTCATTATCGAAGGTGGGCGCGTAGGTGGAGAGGGCAATGACGCCACCCAGGGGGCCTTCCCAATTAAGAAACGCCGTGTGGAATACCACCGCACCGCCTTGGGAAAAGCCTGCGAGAAAAATCCGCGAAGCGTCTATTCCGGTTCTCTTCTGTGCCTCGATCAAATCCGTGACCATTTTGGCCGACACTTCCAGCTCTTCCAGGCTGATCGACCGCGCCGGGCTCATGGCCTTGATGTCGTACCAACTGGGCATCTCGTAGCCGCCATTGATTGTCACCGGGCGGGTCGGTGCCTGGGGCAAAACGAAGCGGGTGGTCAGCAAGCTTTCCTGCAACGCTTCGGCCACCGGCAGGAAGTCGTAGCGATCGGCACCCAGGCCATGCAACCAGATTACGCAGGCGTCTGCGGGCTTGGCGGGCTGAAGAATCAAGGGTTCGGTCATGTCTGCTCCATTAATGTGCGTGCGCTCCGATTGGGTGCGTCGGAACGGTGCGCGATGGGTTGATCTGTTAAGAAGATGTCGCACGGTTGAATCTTTTTCTATTGACCGTGGGCTGAATCGACTCAGCCGGCACTCTGGTACGGGCCTTGCTATGTGTTGAACGATGTCAGCGCTATCTCAGGACGGTAACACTATCAGTGACTGCCGCTTGTGGGATAGCAACTGGATTGATCGCAACAACCTCATGCCGCTTGACCCCAAAAAAGCCAACACGGGTCGATATCGCCTCATAAGGGTGCGCTGAGGTTCGAGCTCCGACACAACAAGAGCAACTGGAGGTTTGAATGAAGGTATTGAAATCCACCCTGGCCATCGTTTCCGCGGCGGCTGTACTGGGTGTCAGTGGTTTCGCCCAAGCTGGCGCCACGCTGGACGCCGTGCAGAAGAAAGGCTTTGTGCAATGTGGCGTGAGTGACGGCCTGCCGGGTTTCTCGGTACCGGATGCCAGCGGCAAGATCCTGGGGATCGACGCTGATGTTTGCCGCGCTGTGGCGGCTGCCGTTTTCGGCGACGCGACCAAGGTCAAATTCAGCCAGTTGAACGCCAAGGAGCGTTTCACCGCGCTTCAATCCGGCGAAGTCGACATTCTGTCCCGTAACACCACCATGACCAGCTCCCGCGATGCCGGCATGGGCCTGAAATTCCCAGGCTTCATCACTTACTACGACGGCATTGGCTTTCTGGTAAACAACAAGCTGGGCGTGAAAAGTGCCAAGGAACTGGACGGTGCAACCATCTGCATCCAGGCCGGTACCACCACTGAGCTGAACGTTTCCGACTACTTCCGTGGCAACAACCTGAAGTACACCCCGATCACCTTCGACACCTCCGATGAAAGCGCCAAGTCGCTGGAATCCGGTCGTTGCGACGTACTGACTTCCGACAAGTCCCAATTGTTCGCCCAGCGCAGCAAGCTGGCCGCGCCGAAAGACTACGTGGTTCTGCCGGAAACCATTTCCAAGGAACCTCTGGGCCCGGTCGTGCGTAACGGCGACGACGAGTGGCTGGCCATCGTGCGCTGGGTTGGCTACGCCATGCTCAACGCTGAAGAGGCCGGTATCACCTCGAAAAACGTTGAGGCTGAAGCCAAATCCACCAAGAACCCGGACGTTGCACGTCTGCTCGGTGCTGACGGTGAATACGGCAAAGACCTGAAAGTGAAGAAAGATTGGGTCGTACAGATCGTCAAGCAAGTCGGTAACTACGGTGAAGTGTTCGAGCGCAACCTGGGCAAGAGCACCCCGCTGGAAATCGACCGTGGCCTGAACGCGCTGTGGAACAACGGCGGCATTCAATACGCACCACCTGTGCGCTGATCGCTGATGGTTCTGTCACCCGGTGGGCCAACCGCCGGGTGATGTTCTGTTCCATTATTTCCGGGGCACTTCATGCAAAATCAAATCGGCGCACCAAAGCAGAAGCTCAGCTTCAGCGATCCCAAAGTGCGTGCGTGGCTCTTCCAGATCATCACGATTGTGGCGGTGGTCTCGCTGGGCTGGTACCTCTTCAATAACACCCAGACCAACCTGCAACACCGAGGCATTACCTCGGGTTTCGACTTCCTTGAGCGCAGTGCCGGCTTCGGTATCGCGCAGCACCTGATCGACTACACCGAATCGGACAGTTATGCCCGGGTGTTTGTGATCGGTTTGCTCAACACCTTGCTGGTGACCTTTATCGGCGTGATCCTGGCGACACTGCTCGGGTTCGTGATCGGCGTGGCGCGGCTGTCGCCGAACTGGATGATCAACAAACTGGCGACGGTGTATGTGGAGGTCTTCCGCAACATTCCGCCACTGCTGCAAATCCTGTTCTGGTACTTCGCGGTGTTCCTGACCATGCCGGGGCCGCGTAACAGCCACAACTTCGGCGATACCTTCTTTGTCAGCAGCCGTGGCCTGAACATGCCGGCAGCGCTTGCCGCTGACGGTTTCTGGCCGTTTGTGGCCAGCATCGTCGTTGCCATCCTGGCAATCGTGCTGATGGCGCGTTGGGCCAACAAACGCTTCGAAGCAACCGGCGTACCCTTCCACAAATTCTGGGCGGGCCTGGCGCTGTTCATCCTGATCCCGGCGCTGTGCGCCTTGATCTTCGGTGCACCGCTGCACTGGGAAATGCCCAAGCTGCAAGGTTTCAACTTTGTCGGCGGCTGGGTACTTATCCCGGAACTGCTGGCACTGACCCTGGCGCTGACCGTCTACACGGCAGCATTTATTGCCGAGATCGTGCGGTCGGGCATCAAGTCCGTCAGCCACGGCCAGACCGAAGCCGCGCGCTCCCTGGGCCTGCGCCCTGGGCCGACGCTGCGCAAGGTCATCATCCCGCAGGCCCTGCGGGTGATCATTCCGCCGCTGACCAGCCAATACCTGAACCTGGCGAAGAACTCCTCGCTGGCGGCCGGTATCGGTTACCCGGAGATGGTTTCGCTGTTTGCCGGCACGGTACTCAACCAGACCGGCCAGGCCATCGAAGTCATTGCCATCACCATGAGCGTGTACCTGGCGATCAGCATCAGCATTTCCCTGCTGATGAACTGGTACAACAAGCGCATTGCGCTGATCGAGCGGTGAGGAAACGCCCATGAGTACGCATACTTTCAAACCTGATATGCCACCGCCGAACAAAGTGTTCGGGCCGATGGCATGGATGCGCGCCAACCTGTTCTCCAGCTGGCTCAACACGCTGCTGACATTACTGGCGTTCTACCTGATCTACCTGGTGGTGCCGCCGATCCTGAGCTGGGCGATCATCGACGCCAACTGGGTCGGCACCACGCGCGCCGATTGCACGAAGGAGGGCGCCTGCTGGGTGTTTATCCAACAGCGCTTCGGGCAGTTCATGTACGGCTACTACCCCGGCGACCTGCGCTGGCGCGTAGACCTGACCGTGTGGCTGGCCATCGTCGGCGTGGCGCCGTTGTTCGTCTCGCGCTTTCAACGCAAGGCGATCTACGGGCTGAGCTTTTTGGTGCTGTACCCGATCATCGCCTTCTTCCTGCTGCACGGTGGGATCTTCGGCCTGGCCAACGTGGCGACCAGCCAATGGGGCGGCCTGATGCTGACCCTGGTGATCGCCACCGTTGGCATCGCCGGCGCCTTGCCACTGGGCATTATGCTGGCGTTGGGGCGGCGCTCGAATATGCCGGCGATTCGTGTGGTCTGCGTGACCTTCATCGAATTCTGGCGCGGCGTGCCGTTGATCACCGTGTTGTTCATGTCGTCGGTGATGCTGCCGCTGTTCCTGCCGGAAGGCATGGGCATCGACAAGCTGCTGCGCGCACTGATTGGCGTGATCCTGTTCCAGTCGGCCTACGTGGCCGAGGTGGTACGCGGGGGCTTGCAGGCGATTCCCAAAGGGCAGTACGAAGCGGCCGCAGCAATGGGCTTGGGTTACTGGCGCAGCATGGGCCTGGTGATTCTGCCGCAGGCCCTGAAGATGGTCATTCCCGGCATCGTCAACACGTTTATCGCGCTGTTCAAGGACACGAGCCTGGTGATCATCATCGGCCTGTTCGACCTGCTCAACAGCGTCAAGCAAGCCGCCGCCGACCCGAAATGGTTGGGCATGGCCACTGAAGGCTACGTGTTCGCCGCCTTGGTGTTCTGGATTTTCTGTTTTGGTATGTCGCGCTATTCCATTCATTTGGAACACAAGCTCGACACAGGCCACAAGCGTTAGGAGTTGTTGTTATGAGCGAAGCGATCAAACAGCCTGTGAGCCCTGAAGGCATTATCCAGATGCAGGGCGTCAACAAGTGGTACGGCCAGTTCCACGTGTTGAAAGACATCAACCTCAACGTCAAGCAGGGCGAGCGTATCGTGCTGTGTGGCCCGTCGGGTTCGGGCAAGTCCACCACCATCCGCTGCCTCAACCGTCTGGAAGAGCACCAGCAGGGCCGCATCGTGGTCGACGGCGTGGAACTGACCAACGACCTCAAGCAGATCGAAGCGATCCGCCGTGAAGTCGGCATGGTGTTCCAGCACTTCAACCTGTTCCCACACCTGACCATCCTGCAGAACTGCACGCTGGCGCCGATGTGGGTGCGCAAGATGCCCAAGCGCAAGGCCGAAGAAATTGCCATGCATTACCTGGAGCGCGTGCGCATCCCGGAGCAGGCCCACAAGTTTCCGGGGCAACTGTCCGGTGGCCAGCAGCAGCGTGTGGCGATTGCCCGCGCCTTGTGCATGAAGCCGAAAATCATGCTGTTCGACGAGCCGACCTCGGCACTCGACCCGGAAATGGTCAAAGAGGTATTGGACACCATGATCGGCCTGGCCGAAGACGGCATGACCATGTTGTGCGTGACCCACGAAATGGGCTTTGCCCGCACCGTGGCCAACCGCGTGATCTTCATGGACAAGGGCGAGATCGTGGAACAGGCGGCACCGAATGACTTCTTCGACAACCCGCAGAATGACCGGACCAAGTTGTTCTTGAGCCAGATTTTGCATTGATCGATGCTTGAAACGATAAACCCGGCCTGGTGCCTAATGCCAGTCAGTTAAGGGTGAGCACCGTACCTGTGGCGAGGGAGCTTGCTCCCGCTGGACTGCGCAGCAGCCCCATTTTTGGGGCCGCTTCGCGACCCAGCGG